>CAMDPA010000315.1 GCA_945903565.1 Devosia equisanguinis
AACCGCACGACGCGGTTGCCGATGCCGGTGGCGCGGCTGAACTGTGCGAGCACCTGATTGTAGGCGAGCAGCGGGCCGCGAGCGCTCAACTGATGCCGAACGCCGCCACGTAACTGCATGTCGACGATGTATTCGCTGCGGCGCGCGCCGGTTGCCCAATCCGTGATCTGCCGCATAGTCAGACCTTCGACATCGTCGAGCCAGAAGCGCGTCACCTCCCGTGCGCCTGACACCGGGCTGATGCGCTGGAGCCGGCCAATGCCCGTGGCCACGTTCATCACGATGCGGATGTCTGGTTTCATCAGCGTCCACGTCCACGCGACCAGCGCCAAGCTCGGTATGAGTGGGATCAGCAGGTCCGTGGATGGCCCTACTTCGGTCGCCAGCTTGGCGAAGTAAGCGGAGAACACCGCCAGCTCGAGCACGAGGAACCATAGGAAGCCTCGCCCGCCATTCGACGAGACCAGCGCAATCTCGTCGCCGCGTTGAACGACCGTCATTTTTGTTCCCATGCCAGACTCCGTTCGCAATGCGGGTCGCTACGGCTGTACTGTGCCCATACGAAGGCGGGGGAGCAGTTCCGTCGGTGACGGGGCGCCTGGAATGGGAGCTGGGAGCACGGCGGTAACCATTCAAGATGGCAGCCCTGCCCCGCTTTCGATGCCTGTGGTTCATACCGATCGTGTCTGCTACATAGCGATCCGGGAAACACTCATCAGGAGAAACGGGCATGAAGAAGCCGACGAAGGGGCCGAGCACCAGCGCGTCCAAGAAGGTCAACAAGAACTATCGCGGATGGCAGTCCGACGTGATCGTCGACCTCATCAAGCAGTACGACTTCCCCTACATCTCGCTGAACCCCGGTGCTTCGTTTCGCGGTCTTCACGACAGTTTGATCAACTACGGCAACAACGAGCCGCAGATGATGCTGTGCAACCACGAGGAGATCGCGGTCCAGATCGCCCACGGTTATGCCAAGGCGACGGGCAAGCCGATGATCGCGATCGTGCACAATCTCGTCGGCCTGCTCCACTGCAATCTCGCGATCTACTACGCCTTCATCGATCGCGTGCCGATCTTCATCATGGGCGCGACGGGCCCGATGGACGAAGCCAAGCGCCGTCCGCACATCGACTGGACGCACACTGCGCTCGTGCAGGGCAACGCGGTCCGCGACTACACCAAGTGGGACTATCAGCCGACGTCCGTACACGGCGTTCCCGAGAGCTTCGCGCGCGCCTATTCGATCATGATGACGGAGCCGAAGGGCCCTATCTACATGTGCTACGACGCGGCACTGCAGGAGAGCCCGCTGACCGAGGAGGTGGCGATGCCTCCCCTCACGGCTGCGCGCACGCCTTCGCCGATGATGCCCGATCCCGAGGCGATGAAGGCCATCGCCGACAAGCTCCTGAAGGCCGACAATCCGCTGCTGATGGCCGAGTACGTCGGCCGCCGCGAAGGCGGCTTCGAGAGCATGGTGGAGCTTGCCGAAACGGTCGGCGCGCCGGTGTGGGACATCGCCAACGCGCTCAACTTCCCAAACAAGCATCCGCTCAGCGTGAGCCTCGACAAGTCGATCTTTAAGGACCGCGACCTGATCGTCGGCCTCGACATGAAGGACTATGAGAAGTCGACGCACGATCTCAACAACGCGCTGCGCCAGCTCGAGCCGCTGCCGCCCGCCGACTGCGATTTCGTCGAGATCGGTTTCGCCGAGATCGGCATTTCCAAGTGGGCGATGGATTATTGCCGCCTGCAGCCCTGCTCGGTGCGCGCGATCGGCGACACGCAGATCGCGATTCCCGCGCTGACCAAGCTGCTCAAGGAAGGCATCGCCAAGAACCCGAAGCTCGAGGGCAAGATCGAGAAGCGCAAGAAGGCGATCGCTGTCCGGACCAAGGCGACCTGGGAGAAGTGGCAGAAGGAAGCGCGCGAGAAGTGGGACGAACAGCCCATGACCGTGCCGCGCCTGTCACACGAGATCTACGACGTGATCAAGGACCACGACTGGGTGTTGACGGCCAACAACCTGAAGAACCAAGTGCGCAAGCAGTGGGACTTCGACAAGGCCTACCGCACGCCCGGCTATGAACTCGGCACCTCGACACAGATCGGCATCTCGCTGGGCGTCGCGCTGGCGCACAAGGGCAGCGGCAAGCTGGTCGTCGACATCCAGCCCGACGGCGACTTGATGTTCGATGCTGGCGCGCTGTGGGTGGCGGCCAAGTACGAAATCCCGATGCTGATCGTGATGTACAACAACCGCGCCTACTACAACGACTGGGAGCACCAGATCCGCATGGCGCGGCTGCGCGGCACCGACGAGAAGAAGGCGCACATCGGCATGGACCTGTTCGGTCCCGAGCCCGACTTCGGCGCGATGGCCCGCTCGATGGGCGTGTGGGGCGAAGGCCCGATCGAAAACCCCAAGGACGTGCGCGGCGCCCTGCTGCGCGCCATCGAGGTGGTGAAGTCCGGAAAACCCGCGCTGGTCGACACGATCGTGTCGCGGCATCGGTAAGTGGGCGTCAGGGTCAGACCCTACGGGTCTGACCCTCTCTCGCCTTGGGTGGTCACGGATTGCTGTTGATACCAATTTTTGGTATTCTGACGGCCTCGATCGCCCCGGAGCCTCCGATGTCCAAGAACACGTCTTTCAGCCTCGGCGAGCACTTCACAGACTTCATCGAGGCCCAAGTCGCGACGGGCCGCTATGGCTCGGCAAGTGATGTCGTGCGCGCGGGCCTCCGCCTTCTGGAGGAGCATGATGCGAAGCTTGCCGCCTTGCGCGCCGCGCTGATCGAAGGGGAGAATAGCGGAGCTTCGACCGAATTCGACTTTGAAGCGTTCATCGCCCGTAAGCGTCGCAACACGTCCGCCGCGTGATGGCGAGATATCTGCTCTCGCCGCGTGCACAGGCGGATATCGACGGCATCTGGGACTACAGCGTCGACCGATGGGGCGAGGAACGCGCCGAAAGCTATGTGCGGGGGCTGTGGCTGGGGGATCACGACTGTTGCTGGAGATCCCCGCCGAGGCCAAGCGTGCGATGACATTCGCGCAGGCTATTTCAAGTATGCGGTTGGCTCGCACTTATTGTTCTATCGATTGATCCCCGACGGCGTGGATATCGTGCGCATCCTGCATCAGCGGATGGATTTCGAGCGGCACTTGTAGGGCCGAGCCGCCCTTCAAGCCCCCAATTTCGCCGCCGTCGTTTCCAGCACGATATCGGCGCCAGAGGTAACGGTGGTCGATAACCCGCCGGCCGCCGTGAGCAGGTTTTCCGCGAAGAAGCGGGCTTGCGTGATGGCGGCGGGGGCATGCCCCTCGCGCGTTGCCGCCAACGCGCCGCGGGCCAGATACGCGCCGCCGGCCGTCAGGCCGAACAAACGCAGGTAGGGCGTCGCGCCGGCGAGTGCGGCCTCCGGGTTTTTCTGTAGCGCGCCGCCGAGCCAGACGGTCGCTTCCTTCAAGGCGGCGACCGCTTCGCCCAGGCGCTCCGCCATCCGCCCGAACGCGGGCTGGTTGGAGGCCTTCACGTCGGCGACGGTGCGCTCCAGTTCCACGATATAAGCCATCACCACCTTGCCGCCGTCGAGCGGCAGCTTGCGGGTGACGAGATCAATCGCCTGGATGCCGTTGGTGCCCTCGTAGATCGGCAGAATGCGCGCATCGCGATAGAATTGTGCGGCGCCGGTCTCCTCGATGAAGCCCATGCCGCCGTGGATCTGCAGACCCATCGACGCCACCTCCATGCCGATGTCGGTGGAAAAGGCCTTTGCGATCGGCGTGAGTACCGCCGTGCGGGCGAGGCCCGCGGCGCGCTCGGCCTCGGTGGCGCCACGATGCTGCACGTCGGTTGCTGCCGCCGTCGCCATGCAGATCATGCGCGCGGCCTGCGTCATCGACTGCATGGTGAGCAGCGTGCGCCGTACGTCCGCATGCTCGATGATGGGCGCCATATCGCTTCCCTTGGTCGCCATAGTCCTCCCTTGGCGGCGCTCCCTAGCGTAGGCGAGCGCGTGTTGCGTCGCGCGCTCGGCCAGCGACACGCCCTGCACGCCGACGCCGAGACGGGCCGCGTTCATCATGATGAACATCACGTTGAGGCCGCGGTTTTCCTCGCCCACCACCCAGCCGATCGCGCCGCCGTTCTCGCCGTACTTCATCACGCACGTCGGGCTCGCGTGAATGCCGAGCTTGTGTTCGAGGCTGGCGCAAACCACGTCGTTGCGCGCACCCAGCGAGCCGTCGGCGTTGACCAGTACCTTCGGCACCAGGAACAGCGAGATGCCGCGCGTGCCGGCGGGTGCGTCGGGCAGGCGCGCCAGCACGAGATGGACAATGTTGTCCGTCATCTCGTGGTCGCCGTAGGTGATGAAGATCTTGGTGCCGAAGATCCGGTACGTGCCGTCGGGCTGGCGCTCGGCCTTGGTGCGTAGTGCGCCGAGATCGGAGCCCGCGTGCGGCTCCGTCAGGTTCATCGTGCCGGTCCACTCGCCGGAGACGAGCTTGGGGATATAGGTCTTCTTGAGGTAGTCGGTGCCGTGCGACAGCACCGCGTCGACCGCGCCCTGGCTCAGCATCGGGCACAGGCCGAACGCGAGGTTGGACGCGTTCCAGATCTCGCACGTGGCCATCGCCACGATCTCGGGCAGGCCCTGGCCACCCCATTCCTCGTCGCCAGGCAGCGAGACCCAGCCACCGTCCGCGAAGGCCTTGTAGGCTTCCTTCCAGCCGGGAGGTGTTACAACCTTGCCGTCGACCAACTTGGAGCCGGTCTTGTCACCGGGGGCGTTGAGCGGGGCGAGCACATCGGTGCCGAACTTGCCGGCTTCCTCGATCACCGCCTTGATCGTGTCGGCGTCGAGACCGTCGTAAAGACCGCGCGACAAGTGACCGTCGAGGTCGGCTGCGGCCTTGAGCGCCAGCATGATGTCGTCTACGGGTGCGGTGTAGGTCATGGGGTTACCTGCTCTCCAGACGAGTTGGGGTCAGCCTCCAATTCCTAGGCCGAAGTCGGCTGCCGCGCAAAGCCTCCAAAGGTCAAACGTCCGGTGTTCTGTACCTCTCATCGAGTCACGTTGCAGTTCGCTACGCGACTGGGGCCAGCCCCAGTTGGCCGAAGATTGGCCCCGCTGGGAGGAGGCCTCCCAGACCCACCCTCTTTTACGCCTGAGAATTGAGCCTGCCGCTGGTCAAGGTAACCCCGGAGACGATCGTGAAGGCGGGCGCGGCCCTGCGGCGCGGCGAGCTCGTGGCGTTCCCGACCGAGACGGTCTACGGCCTGGGGGCGGATGCGACGAATGCGCGTGCGGTCGCCGGCATCTACGAGGCGAAGGGCCGGCCGCGGTTCAATCCGCTGATCGTGCATGTCGATACGATCATGGCGGCGGAGCGGATCGCTCATGTGTCGCCCAAGGCCCGACGGCTCGCAGCCGCGTTCTGGCCGGGCGCGCTGACGCTGGTGCTGCGCTTGCGGCCCGATGCCAGTATTGCCGATCTCGTCACGGCGGGCCTCGATACGGTGGCGGTCCGGGTGCCCGATCATGCCGTGGCGCTGGCGTTGATCGCTGCGGCCGGTTGCCCGATTGCGGCACCTTCGGCGAACCGCTCCGGCCATGTCAGCCCGACACTCGCGGCCCACGTCGCCGAAGATCTCGGTGACGCGCCTGCCTTTATTCTCGACGCCGGGCCAACGGCGCATGGCCTGGAGTCGACCATTCTCGATGCCAGCGGCGATGCGATCGTTTTGCTGCGCGCGGGCGCGGTGACGATGGAAGCGATCGAGCGTGCGCTCGGCGAAGTCGTCGTGCGCGCATCCGAGGCTGCCGCCGATCAGCCCATCGCGCCAGGCCAACTCGCCAGTCACTACGCCCCGCGCGCGCCGTTGCGTCTGAATGCACGCGAGGTGCATCCCGGCGAGGCGCTGCTGGCGTTCGGTGCGGATGTGCCCGTCCATGCGGGCGCACTCATCAATCTGAGCGCAACTGGCAATCTCGTCGAGGCCGCCGCCAACCTTTTCGCTGCCCTGCGAAGCCTCGATGCGCTGCATCCCGATGGCATAGCGGTGATGCCTGTTCCGGAACATGGCCTGGGCGCGGCGATCAACGATCGTTTGCGCCGAGGGGCGGCGCCGCGAAAATGACGCTTCAACTCCAAGGCCGGTGCCCACCCGGCGCGCGTGGCTTGCGCATCAGGTACGTCATGGAACGGCGCAGCAGGGACAGCCGAACAAGGTCGTAAGGCTTAGCCATGACATGCTGGAGGACGGCATTGCGGATACCGGTTCGATCAGGATGACCGGGCAGGTCCCAAAGCTCAGAGACGGCTCCACAATTTCGGACGGTGCGATGAGTGGAATCTCTGCCTGACAGCGCGCACGGTTGTGCGTGCGAATCAGGAGCCAGAATGACGAAGCGAACACGCCGGAACCACTCACCGGACTTCAAGGCCAAAGTGGCCCTT
>CAMDPA010000316.1 GCA_945903565.1 Devosia equisanguinis
GGGGACGTGTCCCCCAAACCCCCTCCTTTTTACGCCGTATAAAAGGGTGGGCCTGGGAGGGATCCTCCCAGCGGGGTGCAGGGGCTGGCCCCTGCTCGCGAAGCGAATAGCACCGGAAATCCAAGGAACTCGACCGAACACCAGCACCCAGCCCGCGTGGACCCCATGAGCAAGCGATACCAGGTCATCATCGTCGGCGGCGGGCCGGTTGGCGTCGGGCTCGCGCTCGAACTCGGGCTGCGCGGCATCTCGTGCGCGCTCGTCGAACGCCGGGCTGGCCTGCACAACATTCCCAAGGGGCAGAACCTCAATTCGCGGACGCTGGAGCACGCGTATTTCTGGGGTGTGCTGGATCAGCTTCGGGCGACGCGGATCATGCCCAAGGAGATCCCGGCCAGCGGCGTGACGGGCTACAAGAACCTGATGAGCGAGCACTGGTTCGCGCTGCCCGGCCGCGAGGTGACGAACGCCTACTACTTCCAGGGCAACGACCGGCTGCCGCAGTACGAGATGGAGCGGGTGCTGCGCGCCAAGATGGCGTCGCTGCCGAACGTCGAGGCGCGCTGGGGCTGGTCGGTGCGCTCGGTGACGCAGGACGCCGGCAGCGTGCGCGTCACGATCGCGCAGGAGAACGGCGCGGGCTCCGACGTGCTGGAGGCCGACTACGCGGTCGGCTGCGACGGTGGTCAGTCGATCGTGCGCGAGGAGATCGGGATCGAGCGCGGCGGCACGGACTTCGACCAGCTCATGGTGCTCGCGGTGTTCCGCTCCAAGGAGCTGCACGAGGGGCTCGGCAAGCGTTTTCCGGTGCGCTCGACCTACCGCGTATTGACGCCGGAATTGAAGGGATACTGGCAGTTCTTCGGTCGCATCGACGTCGGCGAGGGCTGGTTCTTCCACTCGCCGATTCCCAACGACAGCGATCGCAAAACCTACGATGTCCATGGTCTCATCGAAAAGGTGACCGGCTTCCCCTTCAAGGCCGACTACGACCACGTCGGCTACTGGGACATGCGGGTGGCGGTCGCCGAGCGCTATCAGGTCGGCCGCGTGTTCATCGCGGGTGACGCGGCGCACAGCCACCCGCCCTACGGCGGCTATGGCGTCAACAACGGCCTGGAGGACGCGACCAACCTCGGCTGGAAGCTGGCGGCAACGCTGCAGGGCTGGGGCAGCGACAAGCTGCTCGCCTCCTACACCGACGAACGCCGCGCCGTGTTCAAGGAGACGGCCGAGGATTTCATCGCCGCGCGCATGGAGATCGAAGGCAACGTCGTCGAGAACTTCAGCCCCGAAAAGGATCCGGCGGCGTTCAAGAAGGCCTGGGCCTCGCTCGCCGAGGACGGAACGGCGCGGCTCGGGGCCTATGCGCCGCATTATGAGGGCTCGCCTGTTATCGCGGGGCCGCCGGGCGGGGTATGCAGCGCGCACGGTTCGCATACGTTCAAGGCGCGCGCGGGGCACCACCTGCCACCGCAGACGTTGTCGAGCGGCCGTAACGTGTTCGAAGAGCTTGGGCCTGGATTGACGCTGTTGGCGTTCGATGCCGAAGACACGGTGGTAGCCGCGTTCGAGAGGGCCGCGGCGGAGATGGGCGTCCCGTTCAAGCTGGTGCGCGACACCTTCGGCGGTGGGCGTGAAGCCTACGAAGCCCGCCTCGTGCTGGTGCGCCCGGACCAGTACATCGTGTGGGCGGGCGACGTGCCACCGATGCCGCCCGCCGATATCGTGGGCAAGGCGATCGGGCGGGGTTCGTAGGGCGGAATAGGCCTTTTCGGGCGTATTGCACCGTTCCGCGTACAAACGGTGCAATACGGCTACGGCCTATTGCACCCTACGAAGTCGGCGCAGCGACCTCAGCCCAATTCCCGGATCTTGAACGGCAAGCCGCCCTTCGGGCACAGCGTCACCGTGGCGTGGATGCCGGGCGGGTCGACGCCGACGTATTCGGGCCGGAAGCGGCGCAGCAGCATCGACAGGGCCAGCGTGTTCTCGACCTGGCTCATCGCGCCGCCGATGCAGCTTCGCTTGCCGCCACCGAAGGGAATGTAAGTGTAGGGCTTGCGCTTCTTGGCGGCCTCGCCCAACCATCGCTCCGGCCGGAACTCCTCCGGCTCGTCCCAGTATTTCGGGCTGTGGTGGACGCCATAGGCGAACATCACGATGCGGTCGCCGGGGCGCACGTCCTTGCCGCCGATGGTGTCGGCTTCGGCAGCAACGCGCATCAGACCCCAGATCGGCGGATAGATCCGCATCGTCTCCTGGATCACAGCGCGGGTGTAGGCGAGCGCGGAGTAATCGGCCGCGGCAGGCTCGCGATCGCCATAGACGGTTTCACCCTCGAGCCGGATTCGCTCGGCGATCTCCGGGCTCTTGGAGGCGTGATAGAGCGCCCACGCCAGCGTGATCGCGGTCGTCTCGGTGCCGGCCCACAGGTACTGCTTGATCTCGTCGAGCGCCTGCTGCTCGTCGAACTCGGGAATATCCGGATCGGCGACGCAGGCCTCGATCATCTTCAGCAGCGTGCGCTCACGGTCCTCGCGCGGGTTGGCGGCGATCACCGCGGGTGGCACTTCCCACCACGTCTCCATCGCCTTGGCGGCGTCCTCGTCCGTCACCTCGAAGTCTTCGCCCGACTGCCGGCGCAGGCGGATCGACTTGTGGTTCATCACGTCGGTGTAGGTCTTCACGCACTTGAACACGACGTGCGGATTGAACGGCATCTGGCGGTCGAACAGCGCCTTGCAGATCATGTCGGCAGCGAGCGTCCAGGTCTGTTCGACCATCTCGACGGTCTCGCCGGACTTAGCGAGCGCTGCCCAGGTGTCCATCTTGGCGCGGATCGCCTCGAGGAAATACGGGATGTATTCGCCGAACATGTCGGGGTGGAAGGCCGCCTGCTGCGGCATGCGGATCTTGTTCCACACCGCGCCGTCGTGGGTGATCATCGACTTGCCGAAGATCGGCTTCAGGCCGTCGAAATACTTGACGTAGTTGTCGACCTTGGTGACGAGCACGTGCTTGATGTGCTCGGGCTCCGACAGGAACACGACGCGCTCGTTGCCCATGTTGATGGCGATCACGGCGTCGTAGCGCTGGCTCATCTGGAGCAGCACCTGCAACGGATTATGCGGGTTGCCACGCAGCAAGGGCGTGAGCTTGAACCAGATGCTGGCCTCCTCGCCGAGGCCTTGCGCATGAGATGGCGTGGTTATGGCGGTCATGTTTCCGGTCGCCGACAATCAAGAGGAGCCGGCAATACGCGCCAGCGGAGTTCCGTTGAACCAGAGGCTTAGCCCGCGCCGAACCGCGCGTTGCCCCCTTACAGTATGCCCCCCGGCATGATGTCCAATATGCGGTGCGCATCACTATCGCAACCGCGCAATCGGCATCACGCTTTTCGCGCGGCACGTCTCTCCTCCCACGTGGTAGGGAGGTAGCATCCGGGCTCCTGGCCTGTCTATTGGGGCAGGGTGCCGCTGTGGTGGGGGATACTGCTATCTCAAGCGGGGCAGCGGCGGCGAGAACACGGCCTGCACGTGGTTAATCTCGCCGCGCTCCGGCGCTGGCAGACGGGGCACGGCCCGCCAGCTCTCCATCCGTACCGCGCCGGAGGCCACCAGCCGCAGGGCCTGTGGATAAAGTTGGTGCTCGGCGGATAGAATACGCTGGGCCAGGGTGTCGGGTGTGTCGCCATATTCGACCGGCACCGCGGCCTGGGCGATGATCGGTCCGGCATCCATTTCGGGCACTACGAAATGCACGGTACAGCCGGCGATCCTTACGCCCGCTTCCAGCGCCTGCTCGTGGGTGTGCAACCCCTTGAACGACGGCAGCAGTGACGGATGGATATTGATCATCCGCCCTTGCCACTTCGCGACGAAACCCGAGGTGAGCACCCGCATGAAGCCGGCGAGGCAGACGAGCGTCGCCCCCGTGCCGGCGATCGCGCTATGCAGCTCCGCCTCGAACGCTGCGCGATTCGGATAGGCTTTGTGATCGACGACGCGCGTCGGGATGCCCCGCGCCGCGGCCCAGGCGATTCCAGCCGCGTCCGGGCGGTTGGCGATGACGGCCGCGACCTCGGCTGGAAAATCCGATGTCCCCGCCGCCTCGGCCAGGGACATCATGTTGGAACCGCGGCCCGAGATCAGGATGGCGATGCGCTGCTTAGCGGTCATGGGCGCTGCTGCTTCCCGGTTCAGTGTGGAGAGCCAGCGCTTAACACACTCTATCTGGGCCGCGAAGGCGGGGGCGGCAGGACGTTCCCGGCTAAACTTTGCCCTTCGCTGCTTTTGCGGGTGCGGCAGCCGGTGCCTCGCCGCGCAACTCGGCATTGAGATCGAGCGTCTTGCACTTCTTCTCGGCCAACCGTTTGTTGTAGGCCTCGAGCTTGGCACGATCGAGTTGCAGGTCGGCCACCGGGTCCATGCCGCGCTGAGTGCCACCCATGACGGGCGTTACCGCGGACTGAATGGTGCGGCTCGTCGCGCTTGCATCGGGGCGTTGTACGGCGTCACGCATGTTCGCGACCTTGATGCGCATCCGTCCGGTCAGCTTGGCGCAGTCGAGCTTGGCTTCCTCCGCGGTGAGCGTATAGCCGCTCGTCGCCGGGCGAATACTCGCGACATCCGGCGGCGCGGCGACTGCAGGTGCCAGCGTCTGGCTCACGTCCTCGTTTTGCGCCGCGCATCCCGCCAGAAATGCCGCGGAGGCGAGAAGCAGAAGCGCGCGCGTCGTATACGCAGCGTACGTAGTCGCGGTGTACATTGTGTGCCTAGAAAAATGCATTCTATTCCCCCGGTCGATGGCCCCTCCGCCGCCGGCAAGCCCGCATAGAAGCCCGGCCTTAACGGCGAAATTCGGGCCACTCCCGCATCGGGATTGCCGCCCACGCATGTGCTGCGTTACACCGGACCCGCTAAACAAGGGGAAGAGGGACAGATATGGCCAAACCGCTCAAAGTCGGCGTCAAGACGATGGTCGAGACCGCTCGGCGCGAGATCAAGGAATACTCAGCCGCCGATGCCGTGGAGCTCGCCAAGCGCCCCGACGTGCTGCTGGTCGACATCCGCGATCCCCGCGAGCTCGCCCGCGACGGCAAGGTGCCCGGTGCGCTGCACGCGCCGCGCGGCATGCTCGAGTTCTGGATCGATCCCGACAGCCCCTACTTCAAGCCGGTGTTCGGGGAGAACAAGACGTTCGTATTCTTCTGCGCCGGCGGCCTGCGCTCTGCCCTCACCACCAAGACGCTGCAGGATATGGGGCTCGCTCCCGTCGCCCATGTCGAGGGCGGGTTTGCTGCCTGGAAAGCGGCCGGCGGCCCCGTCGAGGCCGTTCCGCCCAAGCCCGAGTGAAAGCGGGAGCTGGGCATGAACGAGGAAGACGTCCTTCGCGACAAGCTTCGCAAGATCGAAGCGTTGTTCGCTGGTGCGGCGACGCCAGGTGAGCGCGCGGCCGCAGGCGCTGCTGCAGAGCGATTGCGCGAGAAGCTCAAGCTCACCGAGCTGACCGAGAAGCCGATCGAGATGAAGTTCTCGATTCCGGATCCATGGGCGCGCTCGCTGTTTCTCGCGCTATCGCGCCGCTATGGCTTGCGCCCCTACCGCCACCCGCGCATGCATCGCCAGACTGTCATGCTGAAGGGGCCGCGAACGTTCCTGGAAGGTGTGCTGTGGCCGCAGTTCCAGGAGCTATCGAAGGAGCTGTCGCGGTTCCTCGACGATATCACCCGCCGCGTCATCAGCGAGGAAGTCTTCGGCGACACCCGCGACGCCGACGAGGACGCGGAGCCGAAGCGGCTGGGTGGGTGAGCGGGGAGGCAAGCTTCGAGCCGCCTCCCCGTTTCAGCCGCTCTGACTCGACGACATCTCTCAGCAATAGCGGTCGAGATTGTAGCAGGCCGAGCGGCTGCCGCGGTCGCAGTGATAGCTCCACCGGCTGCAGCTGTTCCCGCCGCCACGTGCGCTGGAAGCCTGGCTTGCGATAATCCCACCGATAATCAGTGCACCCGCGCCGATCGCGATGTTGCGGCCCGTGTTGTTACGCCCGCCACCGCGCCTGATGCCACCGCGGCCGCGCCGTCCCTGCGTTGCTTCGAAGCCTGACTCGTACGCCGTGCCAGCCTTGCTTGTTCCAACATCGTTAGCTGCTGCTGGGCCCGCACTGAGCACGAGCGCGCCAATGCAAGCGGCCGCAACCGCTATGAATCCAATTTTCATGTTGAGATACTCCGCTATGGGGTTCCACGCGTCGAGCTGACGTCAGCTGGGCGTTGCCACGTTGCCGGATGCGCCAGACGCCGTGGCCTCCTCTAGAGCATTTTCCACCTGGTCTGGGTCGCTACCCGTATCCGGCGTGGCGAAAGTAGTTCGCGCACTCGTCGGGTGCAAACGTCTTGATGAGGCGGCCGATCAGCTTCATCAGCGCCTTCACGGTGCGGGCCGCGCCCTTGCGCAGCGC
>CAMDPA010000317.1 GCA_945903565.1 Devosia equisanguinis
TGCCGCAAAGCCAAGAGGTGCGCCGCCTGACGGCTCGCGCCTCTCTCGACATCATCGGCGTCCCCTGCTTCCCCCGATGATCATCCGAACCCGCCGAAGCGGCCAAGTCGTGTGCTATCAAAACCAGACAAGTCCAAAAGCTACTGACACGCCACCTGGGCTCTTGCTTCGAATCGGCGCACGAAGCCCTCAAGCCGCCAGCTTGCCCGCCAGCGCCCGCCCGATCAGCGCCCGCGTCTCCTCGATCCCGTAGAGCGCCACGAACGACCCGAACCGCGGGCCTTTCTCCTCGCCCAGCAGCACTTGGTAAATGGCGTTGAACCACGCAATCGAGACACCCGGCCGCTCCGGCGTCGCGCCCTTGGCGGCCGGATCCTGATAGCGCGGGATGGCGCGGCCGACGTCGTAGATGACGGTCTGCAGATCCTCCGCGCTGGTGCCCGGGGGAACCTTGGCCAAGGCGTCCGACAAGGCCTGCAGCGCCGCCACCTCGACCTCATCCGCAGGACGGAACACCTTCTTCGGCCGGATGAAGTCGCGGTAGTAGCTCACCGCGTAGCCGACCAGGTGGTCGAGCACCGGATGGGCCTGCGGCGTCGCATCGGGTACATGGCGGCGGATAAAGCCCCACAGCACGGCCTTGTCCTCCGCGTTCGATGCCGCAACGAGGTTCAACAGCAGCGCGAAGCTGATCGGCAATTCGGCCTTGGGCGGGCTGCCCGAATGGATATGCCAGGCCGCGTTGTCGAGCTGCTGGCGCGGCTCCTGGCGTTCGTAGCCACCAACGAGCTGCAGGTATTCGTCGACCGCGCGCGGGATCACGTCGAAGTGCAGCCGCTTGGCGGCCTTCGGCTTCTGGAACATGTAGAGCGACAGGCTCTGCGGGCTGGCGTAGGTCAGCCACTGGTCGATGGTGAGGCCGTTGCCCTTCGATTTCGAGATCTTCTGGCCGTTCTCGTCGAGGAACAGCTCGTAGTTAAACCCCTCCGGCGGTGTTCCGCCGAGCGCCTTGCAGATCTTCGACGACAGCGTGACCGAGTCGATCAGGTCCTTGCCGGCCATTTCGTAATCAATGCCGAGCGCTGTCCACCGCATCGCCCAGTCGGCCTTCCACTGGCACTTGACCGCCCCGCCCGTGACCTTGGTCTCGACCTTCTTGCCGGTCTCCGGATCGAGATAGACGATGGTCCCAGCCTTGGCATTGCGCTCGACCATCGGCACCTGCAGCACCTTGCCCGTGCGCGCGCACACCGGCAGGAACGGCGAATACGTCTTGCGTCGCTCCTCGCCGAACGTCGGCAGCAGGATGTCCATCACCTTGTCGTAGACTTCCAGCATTCGGATCAGCGTCGCATCCATCTGGCCGGACCTGTAGCAGTCCGTGGCCGAGAAGAACTCGTACTCGAAACCGAACCGGTCGAGGAACGACCGCAGCATCGCGTTATTGTGTGCGGCGTAACTCGAATGCTCGTTGTCGAATGGGTCCGGAATGGCCGACAGCGGTTTGTCGAGGTTGGCTGTCATCATCTCCTTGTTCGGCACGTTGTCCGGCACCTTGCGCAGGCCGTCCATGTCGTCGGAAAAGCAGATCAGTCGCGTCTTTCGCTTGCCCTCGGTCAACACCTCGAAGGCGTGGCGGACCATCGCGGTGCGCGCGACCTCGCCGAACGTGCCGATATGCGGTAGGCCGGACGGGCCATAGCCGGTCTCGAAGATCACCGTCTTGTCTTTTCCGACCCTACTTCCCGTATCGGGCAGCTTGTCGAGCCGCGCGATCAGCCGGCGCGCCTCCTCGAACGGCCAAGCGCGGGCCTCGCGCGCGGCGGCGATGTGGGCGGGATCGATGGACGTGGTCGTCATGGGGTGCTCGCGGCCTGGGTTCCCTCACCCCGCACTGCGGGAGGGGAGACAAGGCTTACGTTGCAGCGCGAAATGCGTCAATGAAAGCGGGTCAAGCTGGTGTTGACAGGAACGGCCAGGCTACTTCAACCACCCCAGCAATCGCCCCACGACGACAGCCAGCACGAACAGCATGAACGCGTAGATCAGCAGGCGCAGGAATGGGCGGCGCACGCGGCCTTTGTCCGGCGCGTTTGCGGGATAGACCACGTCGACTAACGTTCCCACCGGCGGCTTCGGCGCTGGCCCGCCACTCGAATCCTCGATCTCGATCTGCCGGCCGTCCTCGGCCTTGAAGCGGATCTTGGCCAGATAGGTTCTGGCGCCGTCGTCGAGGGAGCCTCGATGGTCGTACACGGTGCCTTTTGTCCGCACCTGCCGCGAGGTGAGCAGAGGAAGATCCTGCCAAATCAGGATGCCGAGCACGGACACAGCGAACACCAAGCCAATCCAGAGAAAAAAATCCATTTCTATCCCCGGATTTTTACGCCGCCCCCGCAGCACGCGCGACCGAGCCTCGCACTCGCGTTTCGATCTGATCGATGATCGCGCCCGTCACGTCGGCTTCGCACGCCCGCTCGAACCGTCCAAGCGCGGGCCTTGCCGCGATGCCGATCGCGCGCGGATGATCGCTGCTGTCGTCGATGTCGATCGCAGCGAGCCCAAGACCCAATGCTTCCGCTGCGCGTTCGGCCAGCCGACGCTCGGCCCGGTGCCGTGCAAGACCCGCGTCGAGGCGCTGTGTTCCCTTGCAGCGCTGGATGGCCGCGGCATCATCGCCGATCACCAGCACCCGCAGAAATGATGCGAATGCGGGTTCATCGCCACCGCTTCCCGCTTGCCACGCCAGGCTATGCGCGACATCGGCGAATGCCAGCGCCTGGATCGTCGCAAGCCGGTTCGCGACGAGGTCGAGCGCATCGCCTGAATTGAGGGAGTAACTGCCCATCGTCTCGAGCTGGCGGATCACGGCGGCGCCGAACGCGCCATCGCTGACACCGATGCGCGGAACCACCGCGTCGTAGTGCGCCAACGGCTCGCCATCGAGATCGAGCCCCGGAACGTTCTCGCCGAACGTCGGCGTCAACCGCTGCAGATCGAGCAATTCCAGCACATGGCCGCGTGCCGTGGCGGCATCGGCAAGGCGCAGGTTGAATGGCAGCTCCGGCGTGCGCGAAACGAGCGCGATGCGCAGCGCGCGCACGACCGGCGGCCGGCGCGGCAGGTTGCGATAGAGCCGGTACGACAGCGGCGGCTGCCGGAACGAGGCCGCGGGATCTACCATCATGTCCTCGCGGATCGCCTGCCGCCCGATCAGCATCCGGTAGGTCATGCCCTCGCGATTGGTCAGTCCGATCTCGATCGGCCAGGCGCGACCGCCGAGCGCGATCTCGGTTCGGATGAAATAGCGCGTCTCGCGCTCGCCGTTCGAGCTTGTGACTTCGCGGCGGTCGACCACCGGCGCCGAGCAGAAGACCTCGACGTCGAGGCGTCCGGGAATGGGGTGGATGCCGAAGCGCACCATGGGTTGGCTGGCCGGCCCGAACGGCTCGATCAGGAACGCGTGCAGGGCGGATGTGCGCGCGCCGGTATCGATCTTCGCCTTGATCGCGGGCAGGCCGAGCTCCGGCAGGGCCACCCACTCCTGCCAGCCGACGATGAATGGTGCGGCGGTGGTCATGCGCTCGTTCCGGCTGCGATCCTGTCCGGGGTTAACGTGTTCGCCCCCATCAGGCAAGCACACTGGCCTCAATTGGAAAATGCCTTTAGATTGGCGTGCGATGGCCGCGGCGGACGTTACTCGCGTGGCTCACCAATTCCAAGACAGACATTCCACAAGGAGGCCCACGCATGAAACGCTTTCCCGGCGACATCCCGGCGGGTGTCATTCCCGCCTGCATCCTGCCGTTCCACGATGACCTGAGCCTCGATCTCAAGTCGTTCGCCAAGCATCTACAGCATACCGCGGCCGTGCCGGGCCTGACCGCGATCACGATCAACGCGCACTCGACCGAGGTCGGGTCCTGCACCCTAGATGAGCAGCGCCAGGTGATGGACGCGGCGGCAGAAGCCGTCGGCGACAAGATCGCGCTGGTGCACGGCATCTACGCCGAAGGCAGCCTGGAAGCGGCCCGCATCGCCAAACAGGCGACCCAAGGCGGCGCGGCGGCGCTGCTGGTGTTCCCGCCCGGACCGTTCACGATGGGCCAGAACCCGGAGATGGTGCTCGCGCACTTCAAGCGCATCGCAGACGCGTCCGATCTGCCGATCATCGCGTTCCAGTATCCCTTGGCGGGCGGCCAGGGCTATCCGCGCGAAACGTTGAACCGGCTGCTCGACGAGGTGCCGACGGTTCGCGCGATCAAGGACTGGTGCAACGCCGTGCCCCAGCACGAGCGCCAGATCGTCGAACTCCAGAGCCGCTCGCGCAAGGTCAACGTGCTGTCGACGCACTCGGCGTGGTTGTTCAGCTCGCTGGTGCTGGGCTGCAATGGCCTGCTCTCAGGTTCAGGCAGCGTGATTGCCGATCTGCAGTCGGAGCTGTTCAGCGCCGTGCAGGCCAACGATCTCGCCAAGGCGCGCGCGGTCAACGATCGCATCCGGCCGCTGTCGCAGGTGTTTTATTCCAACCCGTTCGTCGACATGCACAACCGCATGAAGGAAGCGCTGGTGCTGCTCGGCCGCATTCCCCGTGCCGTCGTGCGGCCACCGCTGGTGAAGATCCAGCCCGCCGAGATCGAGCGCATCCGTCAGGCGCTGGTGGAAGCGAAGCTGCTGCCGGCAGGCAAGGCGAAGGCCGCGTGATCGTGCCGGGTTGGCAACTGCGATTGGCCGCGCCCGCGTGAATTCGACCATCCCTGGGAGGACCAACTTATGTCCACGACAAACGCCACCCAGGTTGACCGCCGCGAATTGCTTGCAGCGGGCGCGGGGCTTGCCACCGTGGCTGCTGGCGCGCTCCCGTCGGTCGGCCAACCCGTAGCCGACAAGGCAAAGGGCCCGTTGCGCATCATCGACTATCACAACCACTTCGTCGGCCCGCGCTTCGTTATGACCGGTGCGAGCAATGCCGCGGGGCCGCAGGCCGACCTGTTGAAGCGCAACATGACCGATGCCGCGGCACTTATCGGATCGGTCGGCGAGGCCGGCATCGAAGCCCGAGTCATCAATACGCCGACCGCGTTTTTGCAAGACGCGCAGGGCAACGTGGCGCCCGGCACCGATCAGCGCATCAACGACCACCTCGCCGAATTGGTCGCCGCCAACAAGGGCCGCATCTACGCGATGGCGACCATCGATGCCTATGCCGGGGAGTCCGCCGCGAGGGAGCTCGAGCGCGCCTCCAAGCAGCTCGGCCTGCGCGGCGTTTTCCTGGAAAGCGGCAGCCGCGGCATGCTGCTCGACGCCCCCGAGGCGCGGCCCACCCTCACGGTCGCCGCCAATCTCGGCATCCCCGTCTTCGTCCATCCGGTGACGGACCCCGAGATGCACAACCGCTTCCGCCGCACCGGACGCAACGGCACGCGGCTGGCACGCGCGACGATCAATTCGGCTTCGCTGATCGCCATGCTCGAAGGCGGAGTGTTCGATGCGCTGCCCAAGCTCGACGTCGTCGTCACGACGTTGGCAATCGGCGGCGTGCTGATGGCTGGCGGTTTCGGCGATGGTGCCAGGATCACGGCAGACACGCCCGCCGCACAGCGCCGCCACGTCTACATCGACACGATGGGCTTGCATCCAGCGCTCGTCCGTAGCGTCGTCGACCTGCTCGGCCCCGATCACGTCCTCATGGGCACGGACTGGCCGATCGTGGTGGAGAAATCCGTGCCCGAACGCCTGCAGAAGGCGCTCGACGCCTGCGCGCTCGACCCGGCTCAACAGCGCATGGTCGCCGGTGGCAACGCGTTGCGCCTGCTTGGCATCGGCTGATACCCAATGCTCGGCAGTGTCGTCGCGGTGCTCGATTGGTTCGGCCTGATCGTCTTCGCGACGACCGGCGCTTTGACCGCATCGCGCAAGCAGATGGACGTTGTCGGCTTTGTGCTGCTGGCGACTGCGACCGCGATCGGCGGCGGCACGATGCGCGACGTGATGCTCGGCCTGCTGCCCGTTTTCTGGGTCGGCCAGCCGGCTTATCTCGTCGCGTGCGTGGTGGTGGCGTGCGTGCTGTTCTTCACGGCCCACATTCCCCAATCGCGCCTCAAGCTGCTGCTGTGGCTCGACGCCATCGGCCTCGCGTTGTTCGCGGTGACGGGCGCCGACCGGGCGCTTGCTGCGGGGGCAGGCCCCATCGTTGCCGTCGCGATGGGCGTTGTCACGGCGACCTTCGGCGGCATCATCCGCGACATTCTCGGCGGCGAAACGCCTGTCATCCTGAGCCGCGAGATCTACATCTCGGCAGCCTTGCTTGGCGCCGCCGTGTTCGTCGCATTGGTCGCGCTAGAGCGCTTTCCACTTGATGTGAATCAAAACAGTTACAGGGGATTCCCTCGGACGCGCAAATCAGATTCGGATTCCACCGGCAGCAACGGCGGGGATCGCGATGG
>CAMDPA010000318.1 GCA_945903565.1 Devosia equisanguinis
CCGACAAGCCGCCGAACGAGGCAGATCAACCCCTGACGCGTTGCACGACGATTTCACCTGCGCCGATCCGGTCACGCCGGACGGAACGATGCCGCGCGCCAACGGCCACCGTGGTCAACGCCATCGCCCTGGTGCATGATCCGGGCTAGGGCAGCGGCGGTCGATGCGCTGTCGGCGGCGGCCTGCAGCTTCTGCTTCTGTCCGATATAAGTTGTATAATCGATCACGCCGCCCACGAGCCCGAGCAGGACCGGAAGCACGACAGCAAACTTGATCACGATCGCGCCGCGGCGATCGGTCAGCAGCCGGCCGAACGTGCCCCGCGGGTTGCGCAGCGTCATTCCGGCAGCCGTGCAGGGGCCAGCGTTGTCGTCGCCAGTCTTGCCGTCGATTGTCACACCCATCACTGCGTTCCCTCAGACCCGCTCCGCCGCCGCCGTGTGCGGCAACAAGAGCGACGGCCACTTTCTTCAGTTCATGAATTCGCTTCTTCTCATTGTTTTTCTGATTTTTTTATTGTTTTACGCGTCAAAACTAGGCCGCATGTTCTTGAACGATCTCCACGATATCGGCCGGCAGGATAAGGCTTGCCCGCGTACCGACGGCCGGCAGCAGCGTAATCTCGACCGTTCCGCCGTGGGCTTGGGCGATCGCCTTGGCCATCGGCAACCCCAGTGTTGCGTCGTTCGAACCGCCTTGGCCGCCCCCCTTGCGCTGCCCCAGCGGGGCAAGGCTATGCGCGATCTTTTCCAGATCCGCGCCGGGCCCCTGGTCCTCGACGTTGAAAGCCAGGACGTTGTCGCTGCGCAATTCGGTCGCGATGCGAACCATTGTGCCGGGCGTCGCGTGCTCGATCGCATTGCGCAGAAGATTGGACAGGGCACACGCGACCGCGTCCTCGTCGCACAGCATTCTCACGCGCTGGACAATAGGAGCGATCTCGATGCCCACTTGTCTGGTCTGGGCGAATTGCTGCAGCCGGTCGGCGCAGGTCCTGACAAGCCGCGTGACGGGAACAGGCCGGTCGTCGACCACGATCTGCTCGGTGACGGTATGCAAATGCTCGAGAACGTCTTCGAGCATGTCCTCGATGTTGAGCGCCTGGTTCAGCACGCGGGCGACGAAGTCGAGCCGGTCATGCCCGGCGGCAGGCGTTGCGGCGCGGTCGAGCTCGTCCTCCGCCTCGGCAATGATGCGGCTGGTGCGATGACGCACGCGCGAGGCGAGCGCGGCGATCACCGCATCCTTGGCGCGCGTCACGGCCTCGGCCTGGCGCCGGTTCGCACGCGCGACCGAGCTGACCTGGCTCGAACGGACGAGGTAGTCGATGTGATGACCGAACAACGCCCAATTGACCGGCTTGGTCAGGAACGATGTCGCGCCCGCTTCGAACGCATGGGAGACCGCATCCTGGTCGGTGCTCGAGGTGATAACCACGATCGGCATGTGCTGGGTGCGGGGATGGGCGCGCATGCACCGGATCAGTGTGAAACCGTCGATGCCGGGCATCGACAAGTCGATCAGCGCCAGATCGAACGTGCGCTCGAGCAGCAGCGTCCAGGCCTCCTGGCCGTCGGCCGCCTCGGTGACGGCGCCGACCCGCTCCGTGAGATTGGCCCCGACGAGCGAGCGCATCACCGGATCGTCGTCGGCGATCAGGACGCGGATCGGCTCCTTGCCCAGTCCACCTTCCAGCACTTGCATGTTGATGTACCTGCTACGCCAAACATTGGGCATTCCTGATATTCGATCTAAACTTTGCGCATTAATTTCGAGTGAGAATTTTAAGTTAATGGAAGCGTTAACCGTGACCTTTAAGGGAAATAGCATTCAATTCGTCTAATTCTTGCCATGTGTTTCAGTACCTGCTGACATGATTGGGGTTGGGTGTGTCTGCGTTCCTGTCGTCGATCAAGGCCAAGGTCGCGCTGGTTGTCGTTGCCGGCATCATCAGTGCCGTGCTGCTTGTCAGCGTAACGTCGGCGTGGCGTGAGATGAGCCGCAGGGCCATCGACAAGCAGGCGGAGCTGACCGCCATTGGTGAAGCACTCGCTTCGACCCTTGCGGGACCATTGGCACGCGGCGACGCCGGTGACGTAGCTCGCGCACTGCGTGCGGTGCGTCAGATGCCGCAAATCAAGTTCGCGCGCGCGGTCGACGTCAAGGGGCAGGTTCTCGCCCAATTCGGCGTCGGGATCGTGCTCGAAGGCAAGGGCAACGCATCGGCTCCGCTCGCATCCGGTTCGCTGTCGGCGTTGTCGCGCAAGCAGCTTGCATTCCAGGTGCCCGTCGTTTCGGGTGGCGCGCATGCCGGCAAGCTCGAATTGATCGCCGACATTTCCGATTTGGGGGCAGCGTTCTGGAGCAGCATTTTTGCCGCCATCGTTTCCGCGTCGATCGCGGCATTGATCGGCCTGCTCGTCTCGAACAGTCTGCAACCCATGGTCACAGGGCCGATCGCGGCGCTGACGGAGGCCATGCGCGATGTGCGCACGACGCATGATTCCTCGCTCGCCGCACAGCGCCGCAGCAACGACGAAACCGGACAGCTCGTCGACGCCTTCAACGAAATGCTGGCGCATATCCGCGAGCGCGACCGGCAATTGACCAATCACCGCGAGTCCCTGCAGCAGCAAATCGCCGAACGCACCGCCGAGCTTGCCCATGCCAAGCAGGTAGCGGAAGACGCCAACGCGGCGAAGTCCGACTTCCTGGCATCGATGAGCCACGAGATCCGCACGCCCATGCACGGCATGATGGCGATGACCGAGCTATTGCTCGCGGCTGATCTGCCCGAAAAGCAGCGCCGTCAGGCCGAGATCATTGAGCGCAGCGGGCGCGGCCTGCTCGCGATCGTCAACGACATCCTCGACTTTTCCAAGATCGAGGCGGGGCGGATGGAGCTGGAAAGCATCACCATATCGCCGGTCGAGGTGGCCGAGGAAGTGGCGCAGTTGTTCGCCGCGCGGGCTGCCGAAAAGGGCATCGGCCTGGAAGTCCGCTGCGGTGGGGGGATCCCGGCTTGGGTAATGGGCGATCCCGTCAGGCTGACGCAGATACTTTCCAACCTCGTCGGCAACGCGCTCAAATTCACCGAGACCGGCGGCATCGTGCTGGGGCTCGATGTGGTGACAGGAGCGTCCCCGCAAGCGCCACAGCTCATGTTCTCCGTGACCGACAGCGGCGTCGGCATCGCGCAGTCGAGTATCGAGCGGATTTTCGATGCCTTCTCGCAGGCCGACCAATCCACGGCTCGCAAGTTCGGCGGTACCGGCATCGGCCTTACGATCTGCAAGCGGCTCGTCACGGCGATGGGCGGCACGCTCAAAGTAAAGAGCGTGGTCGGGCGCGGCTCGACGTTCAGCTTCTTGCTTCCAATCGCACTCGCGGAGGCCCCGGAGGGCACGAAGCGTGGTGTCACCGATCAGAACGTTTCGTTCGCGGGCTTGCGCATTCTTGCCGCCGACGACAATGCCGTCAATCGCGAGGTGCTCGAGCAGGCGCTTGGATTGCTCGGCGTCGAAGTCGTGCTTGTCGAAGATGGCGCGGCCGCCGTCGCCGCGTTCAAGACGCAGACGTTCGACGCGATCTTGATGGACTGCAGCATGCCCGTGCTCGACGGGTTCGGCGCGACCCGCGCCATCCGCGCCCGCGAGAAGAAGCAAGGCCGTGCCCCTGTCCCGATCATCGCCTTGACAGCGTTCGTGATCGGCAAGGAAGCGACGGCATGGCGCGATGCCGGCATGTCGGATTGCCTGACCAAGCCGTTCACCGTGCGCGGGCTTTCAACCTGCCTTGCGCGCTGGGTCGCACCGCGCGAGCAAAGTCAGACTGTCGAGGGTTTACGGCAACCAGCAGCAGGCGACACCGAGCCGCGATCGGGCCAGGAAGCAAACGTTGCGGTGCTCGATCGGGACGTTGTCGACGGCATCAAGAGGATGGACAAGAGCGGTGCGCTCATCGGGCGCATCGTCGGATTATTCGTCGCCAACGCGCCTGAGTATCGCCGGCGCCTCGAGGATGCGGTGGCGAACGGCTCGGCCAGCGACATTGCCAGCGCCGCGCACGCCATGAAATCCATGAGCCTGACGATCGGCGCGCAGCGGGTCGCCCATCTCGCAGGGGGCATGGAAGAGCACGCCTCGACGATCGAGAGCACGCGCGCAGACCCGCGTCTCGATGCCTTCGGGAGCGTACTCGATGAAGCCATAGCCGCTCTCGAGGCGGTCGCTGTGGCCGCGCACGAGTCCTCCGGATCGGCCGAACAGGCCGCCTGAGCCGCCATCGCGGCCAAAACCTGTTCGCCTTTGGCGCGTTCGATCGCCGCGCGTTAACCCCTCGTTAACCGGCGCACCTTGATGCTCGCCAGGCAACATCCCGGCGGGGCGAGGCGAATGCAGGACACGACAATCGCGGCAATGACAGAACGCGCGCCAGAGGCAGCCGATTGTGAGCTGACTGCGGCAGTCGTGCGCTGGCTCGATCACCTCGTGCTGGAGCGCGGGCACTCCGAGTTGACGCGCGACGCCTACGCACGCGACCTCGCGCAGTTCGGAGCCTTCCTGACGCGCCAGCTCGGCCATCCCCCTGCGTTCAGCGATCTCGTCGTGCTCGACGCCAAGGCATTTCGCGGCTTCATGGCGAGCCGCCGTCAGATGGGTGCGTCGAGCCGGTCGCTGGCGCGCACGATGTCGGCGCTGCGGACGTTCTTCCGCTGGCTCGAGACCGAGGAAGTCCTGAAGAACCGGGCGCTGCTCGCCGTTGCCATGCCGAAAGTCGGTCACGGCGTGCCCAAGCCGCTGACGGTCGACAAGGCCCGCGCCGTCGTCGATGGCGGCATGGCGGCCGAGCTCGACTGGATCGCGGCGCGCGACGTCGCCGTGCTGCTGCTGCTGTATGGCTCGGGTCTGCGCATCTCGGAGGCGCTGAGCCTGCGGACCAAAGACGCGCCCACCGCCGATCGCGATGTCATGCGGATCGTCGGCAAGGGCGGCAAGGAGCGGGTGGTGCCGGTGCTGCCGGTTGCGATCGCGGCGATCGCACGGTATCGCGCTTTGTTGCCCTATACGCCCGAAGCGCAAGGGCCGTTGTTCATCGGCGCAAAGGGCGGGCCGTTGTCGGCGCGGATCATTCAGCTCGCGATGGAGCGCCTGCGCGAGGAGCTGTCGCTGCCCGATACCGCCACACCGCACGCGTTGCGCCATTCGTTCGCGACGCATCTGCTGGCGACCGGCGCCGACCTGCGCCAGATCCAGGAATTGCTCGGCCACGCCTCGCTCTCCACGACGCAGGTCTATACCGAAGTCGACCGCGAGCGGCTGCTGAAGGTTTACGATGCGGCGCATCCGCGGGCAGTGGCTAGGGAATAGATTTCAGGTTTCAGGTGTCAGGGAATAGGATGTCACCCTGAAACCTGTTCCCTGAAACCTGGAACCTCCGCCATGTCCAAGACAGCCCTCATTTTCGGTGCAGGATCCGGTATCAGCGCATCGTTCGCGCGGCTGCTGAAGCGCGATGGTTACAGGATCGCGCTGGCCGCGCGCCGCACCGACAAATTGGCGGCGCTGGCGGCGGAGACCGGCGCGGCAGTTCTGGCCGCCGACAGCACAAAGCCCGATCAGGTCGCCGCCGCCTTCGCCACGCTCGACCGCAGCTTCGGCCATCTCGACGTGGTGCTCTACAATGCCTCGCAGCGCGTGCGTGGGCCGACGGCGGAGCTTGATCCCGCGGCCGTCAAAGAGGCCATCGACGTAACGGCGTTCGGTGGCTTCCTGGTCGCTCAGCAGGCGGCGAAACGAATGTTGCCGCGCGGCTCCGGCACGATCATGTTCACGGGAGCGTCGGCCAGCGTGAAGGGCTATCCGCAGTCTGCGACCTTCGCGATGGGCAAGTTCGCGCTGCGGGGGCTGGCGCAATCGATGGCGCGTGAGATGCACCCCCAAGGCGTGCACATCGCCCATTTCGTGATCGATGGTGGGGTGCGCAACGCGGTGCGCGGACGAACGGAAGGCGACGGCGACACCGCCGATAGCCTGCTCGACCCGGATGCGATTGCAGAGACCTATATGCATGCGCTCAACCAGCCACGCTCGGCGTGGTCATGGGAGATCGAAGTCAGACCGTGGGTGGAGCGGTTTTAAAACCGATCGAAGTTAAATCGCAGCGCCAACGCAAAGCAGTGCAGTTGCTATTCTGCTGCGGTCGCGGCCTTATGATTTTTGCAATCGGTTCCGAAACTTAGGGTCCAGAACGAAGTTGCCCGCGGCCGGGGGGGGGAGGCAGGGCAATTCAATTCATGAGCCCATGAGCAGCCTGATCGCGGCTTTGGGGTGGGCGGCGTAGGCGGGACGGGCTTCGGTGGGTTTGCGTCCGGTGCGGCGGATGAGGCCGAGCACGCTTGACCGGAGCAAGGCCATGATCTCGGG
>CAMDPA010000319.1 GCA_945903565.1 Devosia equisanguinis
AAGGTCACGGCAAACTTGCCGACGGCGATGGCGCTCGAAATCGTGACCCTGCGCTGCGGTCCCTCCGATTGCCACCACTCCTTGTCAGACGGAAACTCTTTGATCAGCGCAGCGATCTCGGAGGAGGTCGATCCCATGGCGAAGCTGCCGCTTGGCGCCACCACCATTTCGGGACACATCGGGCACGGCTGACCGTTGGCAAGGCGGTCGCGCGCAGCCTGTCCCGAGCCCGGCGCCAGAGCCTGCAGGGGATCGCGCCGAGTGGCTTCCTCATCTTTTTGCTTCGCGAGTGCAGCGGCCTTCAGGCGATCGGCTTCGGCTTTCGCCTTCGCAGCAGCCTCGGCATCGGCCACACGCTTGGCCTCGGCTCGGGCGTCATCATCGGCCTTGCGCTTCGCCTCGGCTTCCGCGCGCTTTCGGTCGTCCTCAGCTTTGGCCTTCACGGCAGCGTCGGCTTCAGCCTTTAGTCGCGCATCCTGCTCGCGTTTTGTCTGTGTCGCCGCATCAGCCAAGCGTTTGGTTTCAGCCTCGGCCTTGGTTCTGGCTTCGCGCTCCTGCTTCACCTGGGCCGCAAGGTCGTCGAGCCGCTTCTTCTCTGCCGCTGTACTCTCGGCTGGGCTCGGGCTTGTGACAGCAGCGGGCGACACGGGCCACGGCACCGGCATACCGGCGTAGTAGGCACCGGCGTAGCCAATCCCCAGCACACTGACCGCGGTCGCGCTGATCCAGCGCCACGGTACGAGCGGCACCACGCTCCCACCTGTTGGACGCAGATGGCGACGCACGGCGACAATCGCCTCGGCGAGCGCATTGGCGTCTCGACCGAAGTTCTCGTGAGAGACGTCGTGCTTCTGGTAATGCACGAGGTCACGGATCGCGGTCGGCAGATCATCGGGGCGCGGCAACGGCGCCAGTTGGCCATCTCGCCCCACCCGCACCGGAATGACCGCGATCTTGCGCTTCAACGCCTCTGAGATCTCCTCGCATACATAGTCGCGCTCACCACTGGCAGCCTTGGCCTTGAGCAGATCGAGCCATCGGGTGCCGATGATGGCGAGGAACACGTCGCAAGCCGCGAGCGCCTTCGCCAGCTCCTCGTCGAACCGGAGGCCTGCAAGCAGGTTATCGACGTCCATGAAGATGTTGGCCTTGCCGAACCTGGCGGCCAGCGCATCGCGCACGCGCGCGGCTCCGTTCGGATCGTCATCACGCCGGTAGCTCACGAATATCTTGCCCGGCATGCCGCTCGTACCCCCATACGCGTATCGTCAATTCAGGCCGATTTTTATAGCGACCAGGGCTACGCCCTGGACCCAAGAGGTAAAGGAACGAAGATCAAGGATTTAACGTTCTGGCCAACCGGAAGGAGAGGATGTAGAACCGGCTGCCGGTGGCGATCCTGTAGCGGTAGGCCGAGCGGAGGCCCTGAGGAACGTTGATCCAGGAACCGCCGCGGACGACACGGCGACTGCCATCGCCGTCTTGCAGCCACGCTGAGCCATCCGTCGGTGCACCGTCATAGGTGTCGTGCCAGACATCCTGACACCACTCCCAGACGTTGCCGTGCATGTCGTAGACGCCCCAGGCATTAGGTGGGAACGTGCCGACCTCGACGGTCTGCTCGGCTGAGAACTGAGCTTGGCTTGTCGTGATCGTGTCGCCGAAAGCGTACGTGGTCGTCGTGCCAGCGCGGCAGCAATACTCCCACTCGGCTTCGGTCAGCAGTCGATAAGGCTTGCCGGTCTTCTTCGCCAACCACGCGGCATAGGCGTTGGCGTCGTCCCAATTCACGTTGATGACGGGTCGCTTGCCCCGTCCCCAGCCCTGGTCACCCGGCTTGTGAGGCAAGCCGGCGGCGTCCCATTCCGCGAAGGTGACGGGGAAGCGACCGACAGCCAATGGCTTGCCGATAGTGACCTTTCGCTGCGCATTGGCCTCGCCCATCATGAAGCTGCCGGCTGGTACCGCCACCAACTCGGGTCCGATGTCGATGTCCTTGAACGGCTTGCCGACAGCGGGCGCTGCCGGCTTCAAACGATCCGTGGTGGATGATGGGAGCGGCGGTGGAGTTGGTTGTGATCTCGGGATCGATACCGGAGGACTGGCAGTGGTGGGACGACCGAGCCGGGCGTCGATGGCTTCGTTGAGCTTCACCCAACCGCGATGCCCGGTGTCGCCGGTCCAGCCGACCAGCATGGTCTTCTGAGCGGTGAACACAGCCTCCATCGGGAACTCGATCGGCTCGATATCGTCGAGCACCATTTGGAACAGCTTGTTGTCGCGGGTCGCCTGGCTGCATTCCTGGGCCACGGCATGGCTCTTCACGGACGCATGCGTCCACAGCACAACTACCAGCGACGCCTTGCGGATCTCCTCGATGATGATCGCCTGATACCTGGCCGCGCCATCGGGAATATCATTGGACCAGAATACGGAGAGCCCGCGTGCTCGGAAGGCGTCGTAGACCGGCTGCACGCGCGGTGTGTCGTCGGTTCGAAATGAGATGAAGATGTCCGCCATTGCCCGTCGTACCCCCAACACGTGTCGTCGTGCATGCAGCTCACGCAGCCCTGAGAGCCTTGCTTTCGAGCGCATTCAGGCAGCGGTAGATGGTCGTCTCGTGCACCCCGAACGTCTCGGCGATCTGCGGCACGGTCTGCCCCTCGTCCGCCAGCCGGGCGGCGAGAAGGATCTTCTGCTGAGTGAGCTTGGGTGGTCGCCCGAACTTCACGCCGCGCTTCATCGCGGCATTGCGGCCTGCGCCGGTTCGCTCCCGGATCAGCGCGCGCTCGAACTCGGCGATGCCGCCGAACACGGTCAGTATCATCTTGCCGGCCGGCGATGTGGTGTCTGCCCACGGCTCGCAGATCGATCGCAGACCGGCCCCGGCGCCATTGATCTCCTCGCACAACTCCAGCAGGTCGCGGGTCGAGCGCGCCAGCCGGTCGAGCCGCCACACGACGACGGTGTCGCCCTCGCGGAGCTGCTCCATCATCCGGCGTAGCTCGGGACGATCGGCGCGAGAACCGGATTTCTTCTCCTGGAACACGCGCCGGCACTTGGCGTCCTTCAATGCGGCGAGCTGCAGCCTGAGATCCTGATCCTCGGTCGAGACGCGCGCGTAGCCGATGTTCATGAGCTGTGGAAACCCCTGCGAAAGCTGTTGCGCAACACTGCACTTTCGAGGGTAACTTTCGCAAGAGAAAAAATGCCCGTGTTCTGGGGGATCGAAAAATCCCTGCAGAACTTACAAGTTTTGCGAGGCCGCACATGCGTGCCAGTGGACTGAAGAGGGACGTCGAGCCCCTGGCGGAAGAGCCCGGCGACGATCCCTGGATCTTGAGCGTTGCCGACCGCGCCTTGGTCAGGGCCAAGGCGGTCGAAGGCCGAGTGGCCTTCGCGACCCTGCTTCTGTTCTTCCGGCTCCACGGTCGCTTTCCTCGCGACCCATCCGAGGTCGATGCGGCGTCCGTCGCGGCGATTGCCAAGCAACTTCGCGTTCCGGCAGAGCCGTCGGGCGTGTTCGACGTTGGTGAACGCACGCTCATTCGTAACCGCGTTGAAATCCGGAGGCTGGTCGGATTCCGCGAGGCGACCGTTGCCGATGGCGAAGTGCTGGCGGATTGGCTGCGTGATCATGCTGTGGCCGACGGTCGCGATATGGTCGAGCTGACCAGCGCCCTCGAACAGCGCTGTCGCATCCTCAAGATCGAGCCGCCCGCTCCCGATCGCATCGAGCGCATCGTTCGTGCCGCGGTGCACGCCTATGACGAGCGGTTTTGTGGCGAAATCCATGGCAGGTTGCCGCCGACCACACGCACCCGCCTGGATGCCTTTCTCAGGCCTGCAGCGACAGAGCAGCAGGTTGCGGCGAACGACGATGGCGACGGCTCTGTTCCGGCGGTGCTGATGCAGCTGCGGGCCGATCCTGGCGGGCCGAGCGTCAACAGCTTGCAGACCGAGTTGGCCAAGCTCGACCTGGTTCGCAAGCTCGGCCTGCCACCAGGTCTTTTTGCTCATGCACGGCCGCACGAGGTCGAGCGCTACCGCCAGCGGGTTGCCGTCGAGGCCCCATACGAGCTGCGCCGGCATGCCGAGCCATTTCGGTTGACGGCCCTTGCGGCATTCGCGCATCTGCGCGGCCGGTCGCTCACCGATGGGTTGGTCGACCTGTTGATCGAGACCATCCATCGCATCGGCGCGCATGCGGAGCGAAAGGTCGAGCGCGAGCTGCTCGACGATCTCAAGCGCGTCACCGGCAAGCAGAATATCCTGTTCGAGCTGGCCGACGCCTCGCTGGCGAAGCCGGACGGCGTCGTGCGCGAGGTCGTGTTTCCGGTCGTCGGCGAGCAGACCTTGCGCGACCTGGTCAAGGAGTGGAAGGCAACAGGCCCGACCTATCGGACGACGCTGCGCACCGTCATTCGCAACTCCTACAGCGGCCACTATCGCCGGATGGTGCCGAAGGTTTTGCAGGCCTTGGAGTTCCGCTCAAACAACGAAGGCCACCGGCCGGTCATCCTCGCGCTGGAGCTGCTGCAACGCCATGCGGATAGCAAGGCGCGCCTGTTGCCCGCTGATGAGGACGTGCCGATCGACGGTATCGTCAGTGGCCTCTGGCGTGATGCCGTAATCGAGACCGATGCCCAAGGCCGCCAGCGCTTCAACCGCATCACCTACGAGATTTGCGTCCTCCAGGCCTTGCGCACACAACTGCGCTGCAAGGAGATCTGGGTCGTTGGCGCCAACCGCTACCGTAACCCAGACGAAGATTTGCCGGCCGACTTCGAGACCGAGCGCGCGCCTTATTACGCCGCGTTGAAACTTCCGGTCGAGGCCGATCGCTTCATCGAGGCTCTCAAGGCGGAGATGAGATCGGAGCTGGCGACGTTTGATGCCGGGTTGCCGACCAATGCCGATGTCCGGCTTGGCGAGAGGAAGGGCACGAGCTGGATCACACTGACGCCGCTCGATGCCCAGCCGGACCCAGACAACATCATCAGGATCAAGGCCGAGCTGCAGTCGAGATGGTCGATGACCGGTCTGCTCGACATGGTCAAGGAAAGCGATCTACGACTCGGCATCACCGACGCGTTCAAGAGCCCGACCTCGCACGAGAACCTCGATCGCTCCGTCCTGCGACCACGCCTGCTGCTCTGTCTCCACGGCATCGGCACCAATGCCGGGCTGCAGCGGATGGCGAGCCTCGGATCGGGCGTGACCACCAAGGACCTGGCCTATGTCCGGCACCGCTACATCAGCGTGCCGGCGCTACGCCAAGCGGTCGCGGTCGTGGCCAACGGCACATTGGCGGCGCGCAATCCGGCGATCTGGGGCGACGGCACCAATGCGTGCGCGTCGGACTCCAAACACTTCGGCGCCTGGGATCAGAACCTGACGACACAATGGCACGTTCGCTATGGCGGTCGCGGCGTCATGATCTACTGGCATGTCGAGCGGAAATCGCTGTGCATCCATTCGCAGTTGAAATCGCCATCGTCGTCCGAGGTCGCCTCGATGATCGAGGGCGTCCTACACCATTGCACCGAGATGGAGGTCGACCGTCAATATGTCGACAGCCACGGCCAGAGCACGGTTGGCTTCGCGTTCTGCCGGTTGCTCGGGTTCCAGCTAATGCCGCGCCTCAAGGCAATCGGCAGTCAGCGGCTATCACGGCCGGACACCGGCCAACCCGACGCCTACTCCAACCTGCAACCGGTGCTGACCAAGCCGATCGATTGGGAGCTGATCCGGCAGCAGTACGACCAGATGGTGAAGTACGCGACCGCCCTGCGCCTCGGCACCGCCGAGACCGAGGCAATCCTGCGCCGCTTCACTCGCAACAACGTGCAGCACCCGACGTACAAGGCGCTCTCCGAGCTCGGCCGCGCCGTGAAGACGATCTTCCTCGCCCGCTACCTGCACAGCAAGGCGCTGCGCCAAGAGATCCACGAGGGTCTCAACACGATCGAGCGCTGGAACGGCGCCAACGATTTCGTGTATTTCGCCCGCCGCGGCGAGATGACGAGCAACCGCCGCGAGGACCACGAGATCAGCATGCTGTCGCTGCACCTGCTGCAGAACTGCATGGTCTACGTGAACACGCTGATGCTGCAGGAGGTCCTGGCTCAGCCCCGTTGGCATGGCCGATTGACTGCGACCGACCTACGCGCGCTGACGCCGCTGATCTGGGAGCACGTCAACCCGTATGGCCGCTTTGAGCTGGATATGTCGACCCGCTTGCCACTGCAGTGACCGTGGGCCGATCCTGCCCGATTTCCACCACTCGACGCCGATGCAACTCAGATGGCACTTGGTGACACGAATGTTGGGTCTAGGCCTGGATGCGCGGAAAATCATCGCTGGCCGCAAACAAGCGCGAGCCCCGGCGCAGGACACGCCAGGAACCA
>CAMDPA010000320.1 GCA_945903565.1 Devosia equisanguinis
ACGCTTGCCCGCCCTACGACTGTACTTTCCCGAACTTCCACGAATGCCCATAGGCGATCATCGGTTCCTCGACAAACCGGTTCACGATCCAGGCAAGCGCGAGAGCAACTGGAACCGCAGCGATCGTCACCGCGATCTGGTCGAACGTGCCGATATCCGGTCGCGCGCCAAGGATCAGGCCGTGCATCAAGCCCAGCACCGGCATGTGCAGCAGATAGATGCTGTAAGATAATCTGCCGAGCACGCGCAGCCCCTTCGCGCGCAACCGCTGCGCCTCCGGCACGTCGCGCACGATCGCCATCAGGTAGAGCATGCCCGCCACCGAAACGAGCGGCACGCCGATCTGCTCGAACAGCCGCCCGCCTTTCGCATCGAACATTTTCAGCGCCAACACGACTGAAAGGCAAGCGATCGGCGCCACCCGCAGCCACACTTCATGGCGCGGCCAGTCGATGCTCTTCTTTTCGAGCAGCAGTGCCCCGATCATGCCAAGGAACATCGCGTGCATCGCACCCGGCAGCAGCACCATGCCGGCCATCGGCGGGATCACGCCGGCCTCGAACGCGAACACGCGAAAGCCGATCGATAGCGCGACGAACCCGGCCAGCACGGCGAGCAAATACCGGCGCGGCGTCGCGAGGCAGATCAGCGGTGCGATAATGTAGAACTGCTCTTCGACCGTCAGCGTCCAGCTCGGCGTCAGCCAGTCCGTGCCGTAGTGCCCAGCCGCGACCATTGCGAAGCCTTGGGTAAAGGTCAGGAACGACCACAGCGGCAGAATTCGGTCGGTGCGCATCCAGGGCGCGTCGTGCAATAGGTGCGCCGCGCCGAACACGATCGCCAGCAGCACGAGGTAGACGGGCAACGTGCGGCAGGCGCGGCGGATGTAGAACGTCTTGAAGAAGCCGGGGTTCGCAAGGTTCTCCAGGATGATTCGGGCCATCAGGAAGCCGCTCAGCACGAAGAAAATCCGCACCGCGACCCAGGCGAACGTTACCGCTGCAAAACCGTGTGGCACCTCGCCGAAGTAGTGGGCGACGACGACGATCATCGCGAGCACACCGCGAAGTCCATCGAGCGCGGCGATGCGGGACGAGGTGTCGGTCTGCGCGGCGACAGAAGCAGTGCTATCGCCGGCAGCAGGCGCAGCCGGGCTCGACCCCTGGAAGGGCGAAACCGGGATGCGTAATGTGCCGAGCATTGCCGATACTACCAGGATGCAGGAGAGGCCCGGCGGATATGGTAACCGGGAATGGGTTGCCAAACTCATAGCGGCTGTCCATGCGGGGTCTGCAACACGTGGGGCACCAACACATTGTAGGATGCTCTCACGTCTGCGATCATGCCCGCCAAACTAATCACATTCGGGAGGCGGCGATGAAGAAGGTGTGGCTCGCATTGGCGATTGGCCTCGCGCTGACGCCTCAATGGGCGACGGCTCAACCAACTGATCCCTACCCGACGAAGCCGGTGCGGCTCGTTGTTCCGTTCGCGCCGGGAGGCGCGGTCGATGCAACCGCGCGGATCATGGGCGCGAAGCTTCAGGAGGTGCTGGGGCAACCTTTCATCATCGAGAACAAGCCGGGCGTGGGCGGCAATCTTGCCTCCGATTCCGTGGCGAAGGCCGCGCCGGACGGCTACACGATCCTGCAGAACACGATTGGTCAGGCGATGAGCCCGTCGCTCTACAAGTCCCTGCCCTACGATACGATGAAGGACCTCGCCCCCGTCACGCAGCTCGTCGAGACGGGCTTGCTGCTGGTCGCCAACCCGAAGGTTCCCGCCAACAACCTGCAGGAACTCGTGGCGCTCGCGAAGTCGAAGCCGGGCGAGCTCAACTACGGCAACACCGGCCAGGGTAATCCGCTGCATCTCGCCATGGAGATGCTGATGCGGGAGACGGGTATCCGCATTCAGGCCGTGCCGTTCCGGGGCGACGCACCGCTCAATACCGCGCTTATCAGCGGCGACATCCAGGTCGCGATAGTGCCGGTAGCAACCGCGCTTGCCAACATCGAGGCGAAAATGATCAAAGCGCTCGCTGTCTCGACGGCCAAGCGCAGCATTGCGGTGCCCGACTTGCCGACGATCGCCGAGCAGGGCGTGCCGGGCTTTGCCGCCGAGAGCTGGCAAGGGCTGTTCGTGCCATCCGCGACGCCGCGCGCGATCATCGAGCGCATTCAGACGGCGGTGAAGCAGGCGATGGCCGATCCGACAGTGCAGGCGCGCATGAAGATGTTCGGCTCCGACATCGTGGCAAGCACGCCGGACGTGTTCGCCGCCAAGTTCAAGGCCGATGTCGCCAAGTACGCAGCGATCATCAAGGAAGCGAAGATCCCGCTGCAGTAGCCGTTAGCCTCACGAGATCGCAGCCGCCTGCCGCAGACCTTCGATCATCGAGGTCTTGAGCATGTAGGCGTAGAGCTTCTCGCGGTCGCGGGTCAGCGCTTGCAGGCCCTCCAGGATTTCTCGACGCTTGGCATCGTCCCGCTCACGCATGCGAGCACGGTTGTTATGCGATTGCGCGAGGATCTGCTCCGCGGCGACCGGGCGGCGGCGGCGGTCATACAGCGCCACACGGTCGAGTGCCGCGCCCTTGCGCAGCACGTCGATCACGCCCGCCGTCAGCTCGAACGCATCGTGGATGCCGCCGTTGAGACCCATGCCGCCGGTGGGGCTGTTGAGATGGGCGGCATCGCCCGCGAGCCAGACACGGCCCTCCCCGTAACGCGGCACGATCCGCTGATGCACACGATACGGGCGCTTCTCGATGATGTCGTAGCGTTCCGGCCTTGGCACGATCACCTGCAAGGAGGCCTCGATCGCATCGGGCGTGAGTTGGTCGTCGATAGGCATATCCTCGCGCGGGTAGATCGATACACGCCAGCGGCCGGGCACGCGCAGCAGCGCAAAATTGCCGCCGTCTTTCCAGCAATAGCTGACGTTCGAGAGCCCTTCGAGGTGCTCGTTGAACTGCACGCTGGTCGTCGCCAGCAGCGTGGTCTCCGGATAGGTCTCGCCTTCGAAGGGCAGGCCGAGACCGTCGCGTACGGTGGAGCGTGAGCCATCCGCGCCGATCAGGAATCGCGCGCGCAACGTGCGCGCCTCGCCGCCGCTCTCCCTGCTGACGGTGACGCCGCTGGCGTCCTGGGTGAAGCCCGTCACGCGCGAGGAAAACGCAATCCGCGCGTTGCTCTCCTTCTCGACCGCGCCCGCGATCGCGGTTGCGAGCTTCCACTGCTCGCACTGCAAACGATAGGGGTGTCGCGTATCCCTAGCGAGCACCGTGAGGTCGAACACCGCGCGCTCGCCGGAGGGATGCAGGCGGATCTGCCAGTTCGGGCACGGTATGCCCTCGGCCACCACGGCATCACCAAGGCCGACGGTATCGAGCATGTCGAGCGTCGGGGGATGAAACGTCGAGGCGCGTAGATCGCGCGAGATCGCCGGCTCGCTTTCGATCAGCACGGCGGCGATACCCGCACGCGCAAGCAGCAGCGCCGCCGTGAGCCCAACCGGGCCACCGCCCGCGACTATTACTTCGGTGTCGAGTTTGTCGGTCGTTGTCGTCATTGCATCACGTCTCCAGCCACAGCAACGCGGAGGCGGGCACGCTCGCCCACACCTTGTCGCCCGTGACATGCTGCCGGTCGCCGGCGCGGAACGGCATGTCCGCCAATATCTCGCGCGCGCCGAACGATATGCCATAGCGCATCGTCGCACCCAGAAACTCGCGATGCACAATGCGGCCTTGGAACGTCGCGTGGTTCATCTCCAGCAGCGGATCGATCTCCGACAACGCGACGGATTGCGGGCGGAACACGAGCCGCCCTTTGAGCGGGACCTTGGCCAATCCCGGCAGCCGGATGCGCTCGCCATCCGCCGTCTGGTAGGACACGTCCGGGCCAACCGCCACGAGCTTGCCGTCGACGATGTTGGCCGTACCCAGGAACCCCGCCACGAACAAGTTGGCCGGGGCCTCGTACAGCTCCATCGGCGTGCCGACCTGCTGGATCTCGCCGCGATCCATCACCGCCACGCGGTCGCAGATCGTGTTCGCTTCCTCCTGGTCGTGGGTGACGAAGATCGTGGTGATGCCGAGCCGCTGCTGCAGCTCGCGCAATTCGCGCCGCACCTCCACGCGCAGTTTCGCATCGAGATTGGAGAGTGGCTCGTCGAGCAGCAGCACCTTGGGCTCGACCACGATCGTGCGCGCCAGCGCCACGCGTTGTTGCTGGCCCCCGGACAACTCGGACGGGCGGCGATGACCGAGGTTTTCGAGCCCCACCATCTCCAGCGCTGCGGCAACGCGCGTCTCGATCTCCTTGCGCGGTACGCGCCGCTCCTCCAGCCCAAACGCGACATTGCGCGCGACCGTCATGTGCGGCCACAACGCGTAGGACTGGAACACCATGCCGACGTCGCGCTTCCACGGCGGCAACGCTGAAATGTCCTGGCCGTCGATGAGCACGCGACCCTTGTCCGCGCGATTGAAGCCCGCGATCAGGCGCAACAACGTGGTCTTGCCGCAACCCGACGGCCCCAGGAACGCGAACAGATCGCCGGGCGGGACCTCTAAGCTCACGTTCTTCAGTACGCGATTGTCGCCGTAGCTGAGATCGACGCCCTCGATCGTGATGCCGACCGCGCGGCGCGCATTTCCCAACTGTGCCATGAGGGTTCCCTGCTCAATGAAGCGAGGTTGGGCGACCGTCGCCCCGCTCGGCGACGCGATGCGACAGGTACGTGCAGATCGCGACCATCAGCACCGCGATGATGCCGAGCGCCGCGCCGGGGCCGCGCCCCGCCGGCGACTGCATGAACACGTAGAGGCCGTAGGCAAGCGGCGCGTCCGAGTTCGATTGCACCAGCATCAGCGTTGCCGAAAGCTCAACCGCCGCCGTCGCAAAGCTGGTCACGAAACCGGCGAGCAGTCCCCCCGTCATCAGTGGGATCAGGATGCGCCGCACCGCACGCGATTTCGAGGCGCCGAGGTTTTCCGCCGCCTCCTCCAGGCTCACGCTGATTTGCCGGATTGCGGCATCGGCTGCCCGCAGCGCGTATGGCAGGCGACGCACGGCAAGCGCCATCACGATCATAACCCAGAACGTCGCCAGCGATTGCCCACCGGGAAGCTGCACGCCGTAGAACGTACGCAGGTAGCCGATGCCGAGCACTACGCCGGGGACGGCGAGCGCCGCCATCGCCGCGCCGTCGAGCCAGTGCCGCATCGGCAGTTTCGTGCGTAGCACGAGATAGGCGATCGAACCGCCGACGATCACGTCGATGGTCGCGGCCAGCGTCGCATAAAGCAGCGTGTTCTTGATGTAGAGGCCGCTTTCGCTGAACACGCTCGCATAGTGCGCCAGCGTGAACCCATCAGGCAGGGGTGAGAACGACCACACCGTCGCAAGCGACAGCAGCAGCAGCGCGATGTGCGGCGCGAGCACCAGCAACAGTATCAGCAGGATCACGCACCACGCGCCGACGCTCTCCCCGCGCGACAGTCGCCGCCGCGTGAGCCCGCCGCCGCCGCGCTGCACGGTGGCGTAGTCCTTGCCGGCCGTCGCGAAGTAGGAAAGCCCGAGCGACGCAATCGAGATCGCGATCAGGATCACGCAGATCACATAGCCGATCGGGTCCGCCACGCCGATCGAGGTGATGCGCAGATAAGCCTGCGGCGCCAGCATATCTTTCACGTTGAGCAGCAAGGGCGTGGCGAGATCGTCGAACACCTTGACGAACACCAGCACCGCGCCGGCGACATAACCCGGCATCGACAGCGGAAACACGATGCGGCGAAACAGGCGGAAGCCTGACGATCCCAAGTTCTGCGCGGCCTCTTCCATCGAGCGATCAATGTTCTTCAGGCTCGCCGTCACGTTGATCAGGATGAACGGGAAGTAGTGCAGCGACTCAACGAAGATGACGCCGTTGAGCCCTTCCATGAACGGTATCGTGAAGCCGAAGTTGTCGCCGAGCAGCAGGTTGATCGATCCGTTGCGGCCGAACAGAAGCTGCATCGCAACCGCGCCCACGAACGGCGGCATGATCAGCGGCAGGATGCCCAGGGTCTGAATGAGCGCCGCTCCCGGAAAGTCGAACCGCGCGGTGAAGTAGGCGAGCGGTAGCGCGAGCAGCGTTGCGACAATCACGGTCCACACCGCGACCCAGATCGAGTTGACGAACGAGCGTTGGAACAATTCGTTGCCGAAGAAGTCCGCGAAGTTGACGAGTGTGAATGCACCCGTACCCTGCGCCTGGAACGCCACCACGACCACGGTGGCGACCGGCACGATCAGCGTCGCCGCCAGAAACAACGTGATGGCTCCCGCCAGCGCCCATTGTCCGGGCGTGGCGGATGTTGTGCTAAAACGCGGCAGGGTTAGCGCC
>CAMDPA010000321.1 GCA_945903565.1 Devosia equisanguinis
CCTGCCTGTGTCATAGGAAGCACACAGCTGCGCATTCTGCTTCCGAGTCTGCTTCCGGCGTCGAGGAACAAGCGCGCGAGCGTCTTTCATGGGGTGCGCGTCCAGTGCAAGGTCTTCCTACGGCGAGGACCGCCTTGTCGCCGCTCAGCCAATGATCGAGTCTTCCGCGCTGGTGATGCATCAATACGAGCGAGGAAGTGCCCACGATGTCGGATGTGGACACAAATGGCGCGGAGCGACGCCGGAACAAGCGCTGGCCGGATGCGCTGAAGCGCGAGATCGTTGCGGCGACGCTCGCTCCTGGCGCGTCGGTGTCGATCGTAGCGCGGCAGTACGACGTCAACGCGAACCAGGTCTTTGCATGGCGCCGCCGTTATCGCGAGACCGGAGTGCCAACTGCGCCGGCGCTTTCGACGCCAGCGTTGGTGCCGGTGACGATCACGCCCGAGCCTGAGGACAAGGCGGCGCCAGCGGAACCGGCGCATTCGGACACCATCGAGATCGAGGTGGGCGGCGACTGCCGTGTGCGTGTAGGCTCAGACTTCGACGGTCGCGCCTTGAAACGCGTGCTCGACGTGCTGAGGAAGCGATGATTCCGGTGCCGTCGAATGTGCGCGTGTGGCTCTCGGTCGGGCGCACCGACATGCGGCGCGGCATGAACGGTCTCGCACTCCAAGTGCAGGAGACACTCGGCCGCGATCCTTTTGCCGGCGATCTCTTCGTGTTTCGCGGCGCCAGGGGTGACCTCGTCAAAATCCTCTGGCACGACGGCCTCGGCCTGTCGCTGTACGCCAAGCGGCTGGAGCGTGGCCGCTTCGTCTGGCCGACCGTGAGCAGCGGGAGCGTTTCGATTTCGGCCGCGCAACTCGGCTACATGCTCGACGGGATCGACTGGCGTAACCCGGTTCACACATTCCGCCCGGAACGCGCGGGATAGCTGTGTTTTCGAGCACTTTTTGCATGCGCGATCCGAGGGCGTGTGATTCTCTCCTCGCATGGATTCGCAGCCCCCCGATCTTCCGGATGACATCGCGACACTGAGAGCCGAGCTGACGCTCGCCCGCGCCCAGTTGGCCGACGACGCGGCGACCATCGCGCGTCAGAACCTGGAGATCGCCAAGCTCAAGCGTCAGATCTACGGGCCGCGCTCGGAGCGCACGGCACGGCTGCTCGATCAGATGGAGTTGGAACTCGAAGAGCTGGAAGCCGCCGCCACCGAGGACGAGATCGCCGCCGAGCGTGCCGCCGCCAAGTCGACGAACGTTGCACCGTTTACGCGCAAACGCCCGTCCCGCCAGCCCTTCCCCGAGCACCTGCCGCGCGAGCGCGTCGTCATTCCAGCCCCCACGACGTGCAAGTGCTGCGGCGGCACGCGCCTGCGCAAGCTCGGCGAGACCGTGACCGAGACGCTGGAGGTGATCCCGCGCCAGTGGAAGGTGATCCAGAATGTGCGCGAGAAGATGACGTGCCGGGACTGTGAGACGATCAGCGAGCCGCCGGCGCCGTTCCACGTCACGCCGCGCGGCTGGGCCGGCCCGAACCTGCTCGCGATGCTGTTCTTCGAGAAGTTCGGGCAGCACCAGCCTTTGAACCGTCAGGCCGAGCGCTACGGCCGCGAGGGGGTGCCATTCGCCGTGTCGACGCTCGCCGATCAGGTCGGCGCAGGATGCGCGGTGCTGGAGCCGCTGTTGCGTCGCGTCGAGGTTCACGTCCTTGCCGCCGAGCGGCTGCACGGGGATGACACCACGGTGCCGGTGCTGGCCAAGGGCAAGACTGTCACGGGACGCTGCTGGGTCTACGTGCGCGACGACCGGCCATTCGGAGGGCGAGCGCCACCGGCCGCGATGTTCTACTACTCGCGCGATCGCGGCGGCGAGCACGTCGCGGCGCATCTCGCCAGTTGGTCCGGACTGTTCCAAGCTGATGCCTACTCCGGCTACAACAAGCTGTATGCGGCGGAACGAACACCGGGCCTGATCCTGGAGGCCGCGTGTTGGGCGCATGCGCGCCGGCCATTCTTCGCGCTCGCCGACATCGAGGCCAGCGCCCGCCGCAAGGCCGAAGGCAAAATGGCGGCGCCGATCTCTCCGTTGGCGTTGGAGATCGTGCGGCGTATGGATCGGCTGTTCGAGATCGAGCGCGGCATCAACGGCCGGAGCGCCGATGAGCGTCGTGCCGTCCGCCAGGAGCTGAGCCGGCCGCTCGTCGACGAGCTGGAGAATCGTATGCGTGCCGAGCGGCCGAAGCTCTCGCGCGGCAGCGATCTCGCCAAGGCCATGGATTACATGCTGAAGCGCTGGCCCGCGTTCACCCGCTTCCTCGATGACGGCCGCATCTGCTTATCTAACAATGCCGCCGAGCGCGGTCTGCGCGGTATCGCACTCGGAAGAAAGTCGTGGCTCTTCGCCGGCTCTGATCGCGGCGGAGATCGTGCCGCCGCCATGTACAGCCTGATCGTCACGGCCCTATGCCGAGCGCGGCATAATGCGCTTTATGCCGCTCGCCGAACTATGCCGAGCGGGCTCGTTTTCCCCAGGTTTCTTGCTGACGGGCGTGTGGTCGGCTCGGCATAGTTCGTTCTGTGCCTCCGCTTTCAACAGCGGAGAACAGGAAGATGGAAGTTGAAGAGTACCTGGGCAGAAGCCGGCTGTACCGGCATCTCAGAAGCGGGCCGCACGGACAGCTCGTCGAGCGTTACGCCGCTCGTCTTGTCGAAGAGAGGCTCGTTCGGCACGGCACATGGCGTTGTCTCAACGTGGTCGGCGGACTCCTGGGTTGGATCGCAGGCCGTCGCTACGAGCTGGCCGATCTCGATGAGCAGGTCGTCGAGCGGTATCTCCGGCATCGAGGCGGCAGGCAATCTATCCAACCCGGTGACCGGGCCGCGCTCAAGCGATGGCTATCATTGCTACGCGAGGACGGCGCGATCGCGCCGGTGGTGCTGCCGCCTCTCACCCCGCACGATCGGATCTTCAACGAGTTCGATGCTTATCTGCGGTCAGAGCGCGGCTTGACCCCGAAGTCCATCGTCCGCCATCTCCCGATCATCCGCAGATTCCTGCACGAGGTGTGTTCCGGCGGCGCCGGCGACCTGAGCAAGATCAGCCAGGAGGACGTGATCCGCTACATCGAGCGCCACGCCCAGGATTGGAGCCCTAGAACAGGCAAGGTGATGTGCTGGTCGCTGCGCGCCTTTCTCCGTTACCTCCACCATCGGGGGCTGAACTCGCGCGCGTTGGCAGGGTGCGTGCCATCGATGCGACGATGGAAGCTCGCAACTCTGCCGACCTATCTTCCCGCAGCTCAAGTACAGAAGGCTCTCGACGGTTGCGACCGGTCGACGGTGATGGGGCTGCGCGACTACGCCATTGTGTTGTTGCTGGCCAAGCTTGGGCTGCGGGCCGACGAGGTCGCGACGCTCACTCTCGATGATATCGACTGGCGCGCCAGCGAGATGCTCGTTCGCGCCAAGGGCCGACAGCGAGCACGGATGCCGATACCGCCGGACGTTGGCGCGGCCATCGTTGCATATCTGCGCAATGGCCGACCGAAGTCATCGTGCCGGCGGCTGTTCGTCCGCACGCTCGCACCACACGTCGGCTTTGCTTCCGGATGTGCGATCACCATGATCGCGAAGTGCGCTCTCGATCGCGCCGGCATCGAAGGTTGCGCACACCGCGGCGCCCATATCTTCCGGCACAGCCTCGCCACCGAGCTTCTCCGATCCGGTGCGACCTTGTCGGAGATCGGTCAGTTGCTGCGGCACGGGAGCCACGACACCACCCGGATCTACGCAAAGGTCGACATCGATGCGCTGAGAACATTGAGCCTGCCCTGGCTGGGAGGCGTGCAATGACCAATCTGCACTCCGCACTCGAGAAGTACCTGAGCATGCGCAAGGGGCTGGGATACAAGTACGAGCACCAGACCCGACGGCTCGCCGACTTCGTCGCCTTCATGGAGAAGCGCAGGGCCAGGATCATCACGACGAAGCTCGCAATGGAATGGGCGACACTGCCGCCCGATCGTCATGCATCTTGGGCGCTGCGGCTGAGCGACGTGCGCGGCTTCGCGCGCCATGTCGCCAACTTCGATCCGAGAACGGAGGTGCCGCCCGTCGGCATGCTGCCGGGATTGAAGCGCGCCAAGCCCTATATCTACAGCGATGCGGAGATCAACGCGTTGCTGGCGGCGGCGCTGGCTCTGCCGCCGGAGGACGGGCTGCGCCGATGGACCTACCATACCCTGTTCGGGCTGATCGCGGTGACGGGCATGCGTATATCCGAGGCGATGGGCCTGGAGCGTGATGACGTCGATCTCGACGCCGGCGTGCTGACGGTCAGGCTGACCAAGTTCGGCAAGTCGCGCCTCGTGCCATTACATAGGACGACCAGCATCGCGCTGCGCAGCTACGCCGTGCGGCGTGATGCGCATCTGGGATCACGCTGCGGTTCGACCTTCTTCGTTGCCGAGCAGGGAGGCCGCTTGCTGCACCAGTATGTTCATCGCGTCTTCTGGCGACTGTCCCGAGAGATCGGGTTGCGGCGCCCAGGTGATCGTACCGGGCCACGTGTGCACGACTTCCGTCATCGCTTCGCCATCCGGACGCTGCTCGACTGGTATCGCGAAGGCAAGAACGTCGAGCAGCAGCTCCCGGTGCTCTCAACCTACCTCGGCCACGCCTGCGTTCGCGATACCTACTGGTATCTCTCGGCCTGCCCCGAGTTGATGGAAGAGGCGGCGCGGCGTCTCGATCGGCGATGGGAGGTGACGCCATGAAGCCCGCCTGCAATGTCGCCACGTTGATCGAGCGCTTCTTCACCGAGCGCCTCATGCGCCAGCGCGATGTCAGCGCCAACACGATCGCCTCCTACAGGGACACGTTCCGATTGCTGTTCATGTTCGCACAGGCGCGGTTGCGGAAGTCCCCATCGGCCCTGACGCTCGCCGATCTGGATGCAACGTTCATCGGCGCGTTCCTCACCGATCTCGAGACGAAGCGCGGCGCCAGCGCGAAGACACGGAACCTGCGTCTGACCGCCATCCGCTCCTTCTTCAAGTTCGTGTCCTTCGAGGAACCGGCACACAGTGCGCTGATCCAGCGTGTGCTCGCCATACCGAGCAAGCGCCACGACAAACGACAGGTTCACTTCCTGACGCGCCCCGAGATCGAGACGGTTCTCGCCGCGCCCGATCGGACGACGTGGCTCGGCCGCCGCGATCACACCTTGCTGCTGGTCGCTGTCCAGACCGGCTTGCGCCTGTCCGAGCTGACCGGCCTCAACCGGGACGCCGTCCATCTCGGGGCCGGCGCCCATGTGCGCTGTGTCGGCAAAGGGCGGAAGGAGCGGTGCACGCCGCTGTCGACGCTCGCTCAGCGTGCCCTTCAGTCATGGCTCAAGGAGCCGGCACGGAGGGGAGCAACAGCATTGTTCCCGAACATGCACGGTGGGCGGCTCAGCGCCGACAGCATGCAATCGCTGCTGACAAAGCACGTGGCGGTCGCCAGCGCGAGCTGCCCATCGTTGAAGTCGAAGCGCGTATCGCCGCACGTGCTGAGGCACACCGCAGCGATGGAGCTACTGCAGGCCGGCGTCGACTGCTCCGTCATCGCGCTGTGGCTCGGTCATGAATCGATCGAGACGACGCAGACCTACCTGCACGCCCACCTCGCTCTGAAGGACGCGGCTCTGGCGAAGCTCAAGCCGCACGAGCGCGGCAAGCGAACCCGCTTCCAGCCGAACGACCGCCTGCTCGCCTTCCTGGAGTCGCTCTGAACGACCAGACTATGCCGAATGGAACGGGGTCGCCGTGCACGCGATCAACGACGCCAGCGTGACAACGCCGCGCCATATCGGAACCGCTCGGCATAGTTCGGCGAGCGGCATAAACGGCCAAGATGAACGACATCGATCCGCAGGCTTGGCTCGCCGACGTGCTCGGCCGCATCGCCGATCATCCCGCTTCAAGGCTCGACGAGCTGCTGCCGTGGAACTGGCGCGCGCAGAATGCGGTGCTCAGCAAGGCCGCTTGAAAGCTGCCGCCCCTGCGGTGCTCACCGAAGGCTTACTCTCTATGTTGGCGAGATCGAGCTTCAGCGACGTCACCGCTCCGTCCTGCGCACCCGAATTGACGATCGTGATCGGCACCACGAACACCTCGTAGCTGCCGAAGGGATCGCGCGTATAGAACATGGACTCGCCGACGTAGACCTTGAGGCTCGGCTGCTTGAGCACCGTCTCCCAGAGCGACACGCCCGATACGAAGAGCGCAATCATCGAGCCGATCGTCGAGAGCCACGGCGTGAAGCGCGGTCGGTCGTCGCGACCGCCGAGGCCCGAACCGCTATCCGGCCTTCCGGCCTCATTCGGTCCCGCCATATCCCCCTCCTC
>CAMDPA010000322.1 GCA_945903565.1 Devosia equisanguinis
TGGCAGGCGGATGGCACGGTGTTGCGGCTCTATCCCGAGAGCACGCGTAAGCAGCCTGTTTTGGTCAAGGCCGGGGAGACAATCTGGTTTCCGCGCGCCAATGACGCCTATCCTGCAATCGCCAGCGCGAACATGCCGGGAGAGCGGAGCAATCACGAGGCCTTGATCGTTGTGACGGGTGCTCGGATGGCCAATATGCAATTCGAGCAGCTCGTTCCAGCGACGATCGCCCAGAGCACCCAGCACTCCAGCCCCAGCCTGATCGATGCAACGGAATTCCTCCGGCGGCTGTCGGCCCTTTCGGATCCCGAACTCGAACTGCTGGTGTTGCCATACGAGGTCGTTGCCTCACGATAGCGAGCCGATCCTTCGCCGGCTCACGAGAGTGCCGGCACAAGATCGCAACGAGCAGAAAATACGAGAGAAACAGCTAAGTCATGACAATGAGAGCGATCAAATTCTCGACTGCCGTGGTTGGGCTTTTTGCCTACGCCTGCTGCGCGTTCGCACAACAGTCGGTGGGCCGGTTCGACGGCGAAGTCGTTGCGAAGTTCATGCGCGACGGGCGCAATATGCAGGTCGAACAGACGTTCGCCTATATCGATCCGGCCGGACGCCGATGGGAAGTGCCCGCTGGCACGATTACGGATGGCGCCTCGGTGCCCCAGGTTTTCTGGGTGTGCTGTCCACCATTTTCCGGGAAGTATCGTTCCGCCGCCGTGGTGCACGACTATTATTGTCAGACCAAGAGCCGCTCGTGGAAGGAGACCCACCTGACGTTCTACAACGCCATGCGCGCCAGTGGGGTCACCGAGAGCCAAGCCAAGGCCATGTACGGCGCCGTGTATAGTTTCGGTCCCCGCTGGGGCACCGGGCTCCGGGGCGTCAAGACGGGCGCGCCGGTGGCCGAGCAGCAGAAGGTGTTCGCGGATCTGGAATCCTGGATCGAGCGGGAAAATCCCAGCTTCGAGGAGATCGGCCGCCGCTTGGACGACGGGAAGCTGCCTGTTCAGGGCCGGTAAGCGCTCACGCCCTCAATGCAATTGTAGGAACAGCGCCCTGTATGCTGCGCCGCGCGGTCGCTTCTTGAACAGCTCGCGCACCTGCGGATGGCGCAGGGGCTGGCCGGTCTTGTCGGCGAGCAGGTTCTGCTCGGAGACGTAGGCGATGTACTCCGTTTCCGCGTTCTCCGCGAGCAGGTGGTAGTAGGGCTGGTTCTTGCGGGGGCGGCGGTCCTCGGGGATCGACAGCCACCACTCCTCGGTGTTGGCGAACACCGGATCGACGTCGAAAATGACGCCACGGAACGAGTGCACGCGGTGTTGAACCACCTGCCCGATCGCGAACTTGGCTTTACGTACTGACTTCTTGGCCGGCATGACGGATCGACGCTTATGTGCGGGACCTGAGCTGCGCCGACGGCGGCGCAGAGGTCACTCGTTATTGTCGGCGCCACATTAGCGCGCGGCGATCAGCGTGACAACCGCGCAGCGGCGAGTGTTGCGGCAATGCAACGGAAATCTACAGGCCATAGAGCGCCGCCCGCTCCGGATCGCGCCGCGCGACCTGCCGCGCGAGATCGACGACGACCTTGGCCTGCTTCCAGGTCGCGTCGTCCTGCATGCGGCCGTCGATCATGACCGCGCCGGAGCCGTCCGGCATCGCCTCCAGAATGCGCCGCGCGAAGGCGACTTCGGCGGGATCGGGGCTGAATACGCGCTTGGCGATCTCGATCTGGCTGGGGTGGAGGGTCCATGCGCCCACGCATCCCATCAGGAACGCATTGCGGAATTGGGCCTCGCAGGCGGCCTCGTCGCCGAAATCGCCGAACGGGCCATAGAAGGGGGCCAGGGCATGCATGCGGCAGGCATCGACCATGCGGGCCAACGTGTAATGCCAGGGGTCTTGTTGATGGAAGGCCCTGGGGGCCTGGACCTGTGCCGGATCGCGGTCCGCGAGCACGCCGTAGCCGGGATGGCCGCCCCCGACGCGGGTGGTCTTCATGCCGCGGGAAGCCGCCAGATCCGCCGGGCCCAGGCTCATGCCGTGCATCCGCGGGCTCGCCGCTGCGATCGCCTCGACGTTGGCGACGCCTTCGGCGGTCTCCAGGATCGCGTGGACCATGATCGGCCGTTGGATCCCGTGGCGCGCCTCGAGTTGGGCGAGCAGGCGGTCGAGGTAATGGATGTCCCAGGGCCCCTCGACCTTGGGCAGCATCATCACGTCGAGCCGGTTGCCCGTCGCCGCTACAACTTCGATCACGTCGTCGAGTGCCCACGGCGTATCGAGCGCGTTTATGCGCACCCAAAGCGCTGTATCTCCCAGATTATTCTCGCGGGCCATGTGGATGAATCCGGCCCGCGCCGTCGCCTTCTGGTCGCCGGGAATGCCGTCCTCGAGGTTGCCGAGGATGACGTCCACCGATGCGGCAATGTCCCCAATCCTAGCGGTGATCTTGCCGACATGCGGCGGTACGAAATGGATCATCCGCTCGAGGCGGACCGGCCGCACCCGATAAGGCTCCGGCGCTCCGATGGCGAGCGGGGCGAAAAAGCGGGCCGGCGTGCGGGTTGCGGTCAAAGCTGGCCTCGTTCGGGCGTGGGGGCGGTTGGCACAATACCTGCTGCGCCATCCGCTGCCCACCGCGTGAACGGATGGGCCAATTGTTCCCTTAGGAACAGTTGGTTGGCCGAATTTAAGGCAGAGTTCACAGCATGCCGCCGTGACCATCGAGCGCCACGGTCGAGGTTTCAGAAGGGTTCGTCGAACCGGCTATTGAAGGGTTTACGCCAATGTTTTCCACCCTACGACGTCCCGTGCCGGCATCACCGGCCAATGCGACGGGGAGCCCGCGCGCCGCCGTGGCGGGCGCCGGCAGCACGTTGCGCGCCTACGCTGCAGAGTACCGCCGTGCGATGGCGGTGGCCGCCGAAGCCGAGCGTTGCGCTCATGATCTGCGGCGGGCGGCCAAGCTATCGGAGCGGTTCGAAGGGTAAGCGCTCAGCTCCACCGCCGATTGCTCCACATCCATTGCTCCGGCGCTTCGCGGATCCATTCTTCGTACTGGCGCTGCATCGCCGCCATCATTTCCCGCACGTCCTCCGATTGATTGGCCGTGCGCGGCACCTTCAATTCTTTGAGTTCAATGCGAAATCGGCTTTCGTTGCCGATCCGCATGCAGCGCGACATCCACACCCGCGCGCCGACCCGCCGGGCGATCATGCCGGCGATCGCCTGTGTCCGCGCGGGCTTGCCGAAGAACGGTACCTCGATGCCCGTGCGGTCGTAGAGATCGCAGACCATGCCGAGCTGGCCGCCGCGCCGGACGAAATCGGTGATCAGGCGCGCGGTTTTCTGGCTGTCGCCGTGTCCGCCCTCGACCTTGCCTCGGCCGTACAGCCCACCGGGATAGAGATCGCGGCGCTGCCACCGCAAATAGGCGTCGACGTAGGGGTTCGTGACCGAACGATAGACCGCCGCCGGCGAGCGCCCCGCGCGCACCAGCGGCCAGATCGCCAGCTCCCAGTTGCCCATGTGCAGGGATACGCCGAGGATCGGGCCGAGCTTGTCCCTGTAGCGGGTAAAAACCTCGAAGTTGTCGAGCCGTATCCGGGTCGGGTCACTCAGAATCCGGTCGAGATGCATGGTCTCGGCCATCACACGTCCGAGGTTCTCCCAGTGCGCCAGTGCAATCCGCTGCCGCTCTGCCGCCGGCTTCTCGGGGAAGGCGATGGCGAGGTTATCGAGGGCGCGGCGGTGGCGCTTGGGATTGATCAGCGGCGCCAGAATGCGCCAGGCGCGGGCCGATAGGCGTGTGGAAAGGCCAAGCGGAATGGCCCGCACCAGCCCGACGACGAGCCGAAACAACAGGTATTCGATCCGGAATTGAAGATCGCGCAGCGGGTTCATGACGTGCTTGGCTCCAGCGCTGCGGCGGGATCGCGGGACGCTGAACCAGGGCGGGCAGTCGGTTGCTGCGGGCGGAAATCCGGCCGCATGAGTGCGGGCAGCGGCGCAGGGGGAGCCAGACCTTGCTCCATCAGGCGGCGGCGCAGGGCCGGAGTGGCGGCGAGCAGATGCAGGCCGGCGCCGCGCGCGAGATCCAACGGCAGCATCCCGGATGTCAGCGTGCGATTGAGAAAATCCACGGCGCCTTGCCGCACCCGCATGTCCGCCGAACGCGCTTGCGCGTAGATTTCCACCACGGCTGGTGCGCCGATATCCTGACCTGCCGTGCGTGCCCGTGCGATCCCATCCGCCAGCACGGCGACGTCGAACATGCCGAGATTTAGTCCTTGCGCGCCGATCGGCGGCAGCACGTGGCCAGCCTCGCCAACCAATGCGATCCGCCTGCGCGCCAAGGTTTCGGCCTTCAAGCCGGTGAGGGGGAATGCGCGCCTTACTCCAAGGGCCGAGATATCGCCCAACAGGCCGCCGAGCAGCTCCGCCAGCTCCGCCATGAAAGCCTCGGGTGTCGCTGCCATCAAACGCTCGACTTCTCCGGGCCGCTCCACCCACACCAGGGAGGAGGCATTGCCGGGCAGCGGTACGGTGGTGCAGGGCCCCGCTGGCCGATGCAGCTCCGTCGAGATGCCGCGATGGGGACGCGTATGATTGAAACGAACCGCGATCGCCGCTTGTTCGTAGGTCCAGCGGCTGACGGCGATGCCGGCTGATTGGCGGCACACCGAGTCCCGGCCATCCGCGCCGACGATCAATCGTGCCTCGATGGCTCGCCCGCCCGCCATCTGCGCCGTTGCGGTTTCGGTTGCCGCATCGACGCCACCTACGGGACCATCGTCCAGGAACCTGACGCCGGCACGCCGCGCCGCAGCGGTGAGGGCGCCAGTCAGGGCCGCGTTGGGGACGTTATGTCCAAGGTCCGCCTTCTCGATGTCGTCGGCGCGGAACACGACTTCCGGGGCGCGTAGCAACCGGCCGGTGCCGTCGACGATACGAATGCCGCGCAACGGCGCGCTGGCGGGGGCGAGTTCGTCCCAGGCGCCAAGATGCCGGAGAAGCTGGATGACCGGCGGAAACAGGGCGGCCGTCCGCGTATCGGCCTGCTGTGAGGGCGATGAGGGCCCAAGTCCCGCCAGGGCGACCTCGGTTCCGCTCCACGCGACCGCTGTCGCGGCGGCAAGCCCGGCAGGGCCATCGCCGACGACGAGGCAGTCCATCTTCAACGTGGCGGGCATCGGACGCTCATGATTGCGGACTGGCTTGCTAACGGTGAGGTGGAGCGGGAGGAGGAGTTCCAGAAATCAGCCGTCTTGATTTCCGATAAAATTAAACGATGCAAGTTGGTTAGGGTGGTTGGCCGTCTGCATTGGGATCGCTGCCATGCCTTCGAAGGTGCTGAAGCCTGCAAACACAAGATCTAGTATATGCCTTCGATGGCGGATCCCGTGGATTTCTGGGAGGGTCCCCGCGTTGCTCCAACTGTATCACCCCGCCTTGACGCCATCAGCGGCTGTGTTGTCGCGTGGGACTGGAGTGTCTGCCGCGAAGGTCAAGCGGCGCGGATCAAAGACCTTGAGGCTCGTGCTCAAGCTGAGTCGTTAAAGGGTGGCGAGCGCCCGCTGATCCCATAAGTTATTGTTGGCTGACCGACGATAAGCAGGATGATGTCACGGGGCGCGTAAATTTCAGCCGATATTTCAGATGTTTATGGCGGACGCTGAGGCGGGGCAGGCTGTATCTCCAGAACGCGACCGGCCTCTGCAGAGAGCCAACTGTGCCCCGACCCGCGAATCGGGGCGTGTCTTCAATGCAACGCCCCTACTTCCAAAACACCTCACATGCCCTCATGGCTGTTTACGATCCGTTAGGACTTGTCTAAGCCTAAACCTGCACGGCGAACTCGTCGGGGCTGTGGGCGCCAAAAACGCCAAAGCGGTTCGGGTTCGCGGCAAGTAAGGTGATCTAGTCATGGTGGCTAGGTGTCGTAGGTCAACGGAGTTGTTCGTATGATTGGGGGATACCTCAGGTCAACCAGCTGTCTGGCGATGGTCGCTGCGGCTGGTTTCGTAATGAGCACCGCAGGTGCTCAGGCTGCCGATCTCGGCGGAAATTGCTGCGCGGATCTCGAAGAGCGCGTAGCTGAACTCGAGGCCACAACGGCTCGCAAAGGCAACCGGAAGGTCTCGCTGCAGATCTACGGTCAGGTCTCCGAGACCATCATGTGGTGGAACGACGGTGCCGAGAGCAACGTCTACGTCCAGGAGAACAACAACATCAAGAACACCCTGGGCTTCCAGGGCAATGCCAAGATCAACAGCGACTGGTCGGCGGGCTTCAAGTTGGAGCTTCAGATCCGCGCTTATCGGTCGAGCGCCGCCAACCAGAACGCTCTCGGCGCCAGCAACAACGTGACGATCAC
>CAMDPA010000323.1 GCA_945903565.1 Devosia equisanguinis
CGGAACGATGCCGCGCGCCAACGGCCACCGTGGTCAACGCCATCGCCCTGGTGCATGATCCGGGCTAGTGTTCACCTCGGCGAAGGTCAGGCACCGTAAATTCAAGCGTGTGGAACGGCGCGCGACCACGGGACCACATGGGCCAACGACTCGGGGAACGATACAGTGGCGAAGCACTCCCTCCCGCGCTAACGCGCCGCTTGGGGGGGCCCGCTGCGAAGTCCGAGGCGGGGCGGTGGAGAGCCGCACTTTTTTACTACACTATCGCGGATTTTCACAGCCCCGCTGCCCTGCGCTTACGCCAGAGCAGAATGTAGAACCCAATTGAACGTCGCCGGCTGATCGCGGGCGCGGATGCGATCGCGTGGCATCAGCGGGGCCGTCGGGCTTCGCGCAAAGGTCGCTCAGCACCGACTTTCAAGTGCACGTCAAATGCGATAGCCCTGGGGCAGGTACAGGGCGGTCGTGTCGGAGACGCGCGCTTCCAGCACGACCCTGTTCGCGTAGCGAATTGCACGGGGTCGTTCTTTCAGCTCGCTGAGAAGTCGAAGAAAACTCGAGGACATTGAAGGAAAAAGCACCAATGAGCGCCGAGGGGATTGCACGCTTCACCAACGCCGAGATCGCACGCCGGCATTTCGCCGCGAAGAAGCTAATGGAGACGAACGGCGTCGATGCGCTGCTCGTGTTCGGCCACAGCGGCCGTCGCCGCCACAACCAGGCCGATGTTTACTACCTCACCAACTGCGCGCCGCAGCACGAGTCCTATGTGCTGTTCCCCGCCAAGGGCGATCCGGTGCTGTTCGTGACCCACTACAATCATCACGCCAGCGCCAAGGATGTGTCCGCCGTCGCCGACGTGCGCCGCGCGCACAAGCGGCCCGCCCATCAGCTCGTCGAGGAGATGCAGAAGAAGGGCCTGGGCAGCGCCCGCATCGGCCTCGTCGGCACGTTCTTCTACCAGGACATGGATGGGCTCCGCAGCGGGCTGCCTAGCGCCACATTCAAGGACGTGAGCGACGCGTTCCGTCTCGTACGCCTCACCAAGAGCGAGGAGGAACTGGCGTTCCAACGCAAGGCGGCGGCTGGCTGTAATACGATCATCGAAGCGTTCCGGCGTGAAATCCGGCCGGGCGTCACGGAGCACGATCTGCTCGTGCTCTCGGAGGAAGTCGCGTGGAAAAGCGGGTGCGAGCCGGATTTCCTGTTTCTTTCCTCGACGCCCATGCGCGCTTCAAAATACTGCGTTCCCAACCAGAACGTGTCCAAGCGCAAGCTAATGATGGGCGATGTCATCAACACCGAACTCACCGTCGCCTACGGATTATACTCCGCACAGATCCTGCGGCCATTCTTCCTCGGCGAGCCGACGTCAGAGTATGAGCGCATTCGCGAGGTCATGGTCGAAGCCTACAACCGCATGGTCGCCGTCGCGCGGCCCGGCAAGACCGCGCAGGACATCCACGAGGCCTCAGGCTACATCGAGAGCTGCGGCTTTACGACCGTCGACGGTGTCGCACACGGCTTCGGCATCGATCTGCTCCCGCCCAGCATCCGCTCGCCGAGCTTCGACCCACCGGTGCCGCTCACCCTGACGAAGAATATGACGCTCGTGCTGCAGCCCAACCCGACCACAAAGGACGAACTGATGGGCATGCAGGTCGGCGACATGGGCCTCATCACCGACGACGGCTATGTCTCGATGCACGGGACGGTGAATGATGTGATCAGGTTGGGGTGACGGCGAAGAGCAACGGCGCAGGAGTTGACGATGGTATTTCGAGTCGCGGCAGCACTGACGGCATTGATTTGGACAGCCCTGCCTTCGGTCGCCTTCGCCCAATCCGGCGACGACGCGTTCAAGGGCAGGACCATCACGATCAACATCGGTTTCTCCACCGGCGGCAACTACGACCTCGTCGGCCGTCTGGTGGCACGCCATCTCGGCAAGCAGCTGCCGGGCCAGCCATCCGTTGTCCCCGTCAATATGCCCGGTGCCGGCAGCATTCGCGCAGCGAACTTTCTATTTACAGGAGCTGCCAAAGACGGAACCGCGCTCGGGATCGTGTCGTCGTCGATCGCACTGGAAGAGGCACTCGGCACGCCAGGCATCACGTATCGTGCGGCCGAATTCAATTGGATCGGCCGCGTCAGCTTCATCCTGCAAGTGCTGGCGACCTTGAGCCCAGCCAAGGCGCGCAGCATCGCCGACGTCGCGCTGTACGAGACGCCGGTCGGCGCAACCGGACCGGGCTCGCCGTCTGAGGGTTATCCGAAGCTGCTCAACGCCCTGCTCGGCACGAAGTTCAAGATCATCACGGGCTATACCGCGTCCACCGACGTGATGCTGGCAATGGAGAAGGGCGAGGTCGACGGCGGCTTGCCCTCGTGGAACAACGTCGTGCGACAAAAGCCGGATTGGCTGCGCGAGAAGCGCATTCATCCGCTCGTGCAGTGGGTGCTGCAGCGTTCGCCTGAACTACCGGACGTTCCGACCTCGGTGGAGCTGGGCAAGACGCCGGCCGACCGCGACGTACTCGCGTTCTACACGTCGAGCGAGGAACTTGGCCGCTCGATCGTGGCACCACCGGGCATCCCGCCCGAGCGCGTCGAGATACTGCGGCGTTCCTTCGACCGCATGTTGACCGACAAGGAGTTCCTCGCCGAGATCGCGCGCGTGAAGCAGGAGTTCAATCCGCTGACCGGCGAGCAGATGCAGAAGCTGGTCGCTGATACCGCCAGAACGTCACGGGCGACGATCGAACGGACGAAGGCATTGGTGGGTACGAAGTAGCCAGCCGGACGTGCTCAAGCCCCCGGCCGCCCGGTCTTGCGCGCCCTGCCCCGACGCGTCTTGGTTTCGGCCTTGTCGGGCACATCGATCGTGCGTACCGGCTTCGATGGCAACGGCTTGCCAACCGGCACCTCGGTGCGCCCGACCGTCATCTCGTCGAGAGAGGGTTTGTGCGGCCGGGCAGCGGTGTCAGACCCTCCGGGTCTGACACCTTGGCGCGACGTCGGGATTGGTCGCGAATTGGCACTGTCGGAACCTGGTGCCAGCCCCGCGGGGGCAAGCCCCTTGCTTGGCGGCAAGTTCGCACTCGCCCCATACTTGCGCTCCCCCCTGTAAGCCCCCGCCCGATCTTCGACCGCGCCCTGGCTCGCCATCGGATCGTCGGCCAACGCCAGCTCCGTCTCGCGTAGGCGTTTCACCTCGTCGCGCAACCGCGCCGCCGTCTCGAACTCGAGATCGGCGGCCGCCTCGCGCATCTTCTTTTCCATGTTCTCGATTACGGCCTTCAGGTTGTGGCCGACCAACTCCGTGCCATGCTCGCCCGCCACACCCGCATCGACCGTGACGTGATCCTGCTCGTACACGCTGGACATGATGTCCTGAATATTGCGCTTGATGCTTTGCGGCGTGATCCCGTTGGCAAGGTTCCACACCGTCTGCTTTTCGCGGCGGCGATTAGTTTCCGCGATCGCGCGCTCCATGCTGCCCGTCATACGATCTGCGTAGAGAATAACGCGGCCATCGACGTTGCGCGCCGCACGCCCGATCGTCTGGATCAGCGCCGTCTCCGAGCGCAGGAACCCCTCCTTGTCGGCATCCAGAATCGCAACCAGCGCGCACTCGGGAATATCGAGCCCCTCGCGCAGCAGGTTGATGCCGATCAGCACATCGAACGCGCCCAGGCGCAAATCCCTGATGATCTCGATACGCTCCAGCGTCTCCACGTCGGAGTGCATGTAGCGCACGCGAATGCCGTTCTCGTGCATGTACTCGGTGAGGTCCTCCGACATGCGCTTGGTCAGCGTCGTGACGAGCGTGCGATAGCCCTTCTTGGCGACTTGGCGCACTTCATCGAGGAGATCGTCGACCTGCGTTTTCGCCGGGCGCATGATGATTTCCGGATCGATCAACCCCGTCGGGCGGATCACCTGTTCGGAGAACGTCCCGCCGGTTTGCTCCATCTCCCAGCCGCCCGGCGTCGCCGATACGAACACCGACTGCGGCCGCATCGCGTCCCATTCCTCGAACCGCATCGGCCGATTATCCATGCACGACGGCAACCGGAATCCGTATTCGGCGAGCGTCGCCTTGCGCCGGTAGTCGCCGCGGAACATGCCGCCGATTTGCGGCACCGTCACATGGCTCTCGTCGGCGAACACCAGCGCGTTATCCGGCAGATACTCAAACAGCGTCGGCGGCGGCTCGCCGGGCTGGCGACCGGTGAGATAGCGCGAGTAGTTCTCGATACCCGCGCACGATCCCGTCGCCTCCATCATCTCCATGTCGAACATCGTGCGCTGCTCGAGCCGCTGCGCTTCGAGCAACTTGCCGGCGTCGTACAGCTCGGCGAGCCGTTGCTTCAGCTCCTCCTTGATCGCCTTCATCGCCTGCTGCAGCGTTGGCTTTGGCGTAACGTAGTGCGAGTTGGCGTAGACCTTCACCAGCTTCAGCTCGTCCGCCTTCTGCCCTGTGAGCGGATCGAACTCGGTGATGCTTTCGATCTCGTCGCCGAACATTGAGAAACGCCACGCGCGATCTTCCAAGTGGGCCGGATACAATTCGATCGTGTCGCCGCGCACACGGAACGTGCCGCGATGAAAATTGCCGTCGTTGCGCTTGTAGTGCAGCGCGACGAAATCGTTGATGAGCTGGCGCTGCGAGATGTTCTCGCCGACCTTCACCGTGAACGTCATCGCCGTATAGGTCTCGACCGAGCCGATACCGTAGATGCACGACACGGACGCCACGATGATCACGTCGTCGCGTTCCAGCAGGGAGCGCGTGGCGGCGTGGCGCATGCGGTCGATCTGCTCGTTTACGGAAGATTCCTTCTCGATGTAGGTGTCCGTGCGCGGAACGTAGGCTTCGGGCTGATAGTAGTCGTAATACGACACGAAATACTCGACCGCGTTGTCGGGAAAGAAGCTCTTGAACTCGCCGTAGAGCTGAGCCGCCAACGTCTTGTTCGGCGCCAGGATCAGCGCGGGCCTTTGCGTCGCCGCGATCACCTGCGCCATCGTGAACGTCTTGCCCGAGCCGGTCACACCGAGCAGCACCTGATTGCGCTCGACGGCGTTGATACCCTCCACCAGTTCCTTGATCGCCTGTGGCTGGTCGCCCTTCGGCTCGAACTCCGACTCGATCCTGAACGCGATGCCACCCTCGGACTTCTCCGGCCGCAGCGGGCGATGCGGCACGTACGCCGGTGTCGTACCCGCCACGATCGGATGGCTCGCCAGCATCGGCTGCCGGTTGAGGATCTCCTGCGCGGCGGGCGTGCGCACTTCCGGCCGCTGCAGCAGCGCGTCGAGCGTCGCGGTCAGGCTCGCCCCACCCATCGGCGGCAGCGGACCTTGCTGGCGCAGCGCCGGCAGCGGTTTGGGTCCAGCGCCGAGCGGCCCCGACGCCGTGAACGCGGACTGCGGCGCCTCGCCGAAACCGGGCGTCCCGCCGGCCGTCTCCATCGGCGGCGCGGCCGGCTTGCCCGAATGCGCCCGCGACGGCCGTGGACGCGTCGGAGAGTCCGACTTCTTCGGTGTTTTCGCCATGCCCCGAATATGGCGCGGCGGAGCGCGCGGCTCAAGGGCGAGTGATAACTGATAGACGGCAACGCACAGCTTCGACGTACACGATTTTCTCCGCAAACAGGACTCCCGCCCTGTACCCGGTCGAGGCCCCCCCAACGAACACCCCGTCTTTTCGGCGCAAGAATAGAGGGAGTTCGAGGGATACTTCCCTTGACGGGGCGTGGGGCTGGCCCCGCTTCGCGCGATCAGCGCGAAATCCACGACCGCGCCCCCCGCGGCAGGCTGCAACAAGCCGTTGCCCCACCGATCTACCCTCCACCTATCCCCATTTGCGCAGCCGCAAGTAAGGCGACTTCCGACTTTGGCTCTGTCACGCGCTGTATTGGTGCTTGACTTGCCTGCCCGCCAGTGAGAAAGACAGCCCCGCTGCCGCCACGGCAGCCCGGCTGTTCGCAGCCGCTTTACCCTTTGCACCGGTAGCTCAGCTGGATAGAGCACCAGACTACGAATCTGGGGGTCGTGGGTTCGAATCCTGCCCGGTGCGCCAATAAAATCAATGACTTAGCTGATACTATCCAGTCTGATTTACTGTAAAAGGTAGCGCATAGGTAGCGCATGCGCGCTTGACGTGCTCATTTGCAATGCCAGGATGACGTTTTGTCCTTCGAGGGGAGGTTGTACATACCTATCCCCTTGGCTCAGGTCGTCCTCTGAACTGACCCGTACCATCTACAACGCCTCGTCTCGTCGACCAGCATCCGCATCGTCCGCGGCGGGTGCGTGACGAGCTGCTCGAACACCCGCGCGGCGATCCGGCCGATGCCTTT
>CAMDPA010000324.1 GCA_945903565.1 Devosia equisanguinis
CGCCTCGAACTCGGCGGCGGTCTTGGGAAAATCCCGCCACAGATCATCCGACTTATGCTGTGTCATGGCGCCAACTCCTGGTTGTCGCCGGTAGACCATGCAATTGCGCTGAATTTGAGGGACCTGAGGCAAGGGGATAGGTATGCCCGCGCAGTGTCGAATTTCAGCGTGGACTGTTGTCATGACCAAAACCAGTGGACCCGAGCAGCGCCAGTTCGGCCGCCGCCAGACCAACCTTCATGCCTGGATCAGCGTTCCCGGCCGCCCGCGCCTGCCCTGCACCGTGAAGAACCTTTCTGTCGGCGGCGCGCTGCTCGCGTTGGAAACGCCCGCGTGGCTGCCGTTCAACTTCCAGCTCACGATCGAGGCGACGCGCTTCGTCACGATGTGCGAGGTGCGCCACCACTCGTCGAACTCTATCGGTGTGCGGTTCCTCGCAGCGGTGGACTACGCCGCGGTCGATCGTCAGCGCGCCTCCGACAACCGCTCGCTGCAGGACTCCGACGCCTGGATGGGCGACGCCGAAAGCGCCGCGGGCCCAGCCACCCGCACCGCCAGCGACCCGCACGGGATCGCACGCGCCCTGCGCGGCCGGCATTGAGCCCAAGTCGCATTGAGCCCAAGCTACGGCCCCGGCAATAAGCTTGGCCGAAAGCTTCTCTTGACGCGGGGCAGCCGCCTTGCTCGACTCCGCGCCCGTGCTGCCGGATCCGCCGGCCAGCACACGAGGAGCCGCGGCGTACGCCATGTCAGATCGCATACTCGAGACGCTGGCCGCGACCATCGCCGCACGGCGCGCCGATAGCGCGGAGCGTTCCTACACCCGCCAGCTCCTTGATGGCGGCGCGAAGCGTTGCGCCAAGAAGTTCGGCGAAGAAGCCGTCGAGACCGTCATCGCAGCCCTCGGCGAGGACGACGACGCGTTGCGCAACGAAGCGGCCGACCTCATCTATCACCTGCTCGTGCTGCTCGAGGCGCGCCAGATCGGCATCGATACCGTATTGGCCGTACTGGAAAAGCGTATGGGCACTTCCGGTCACGCCGAGAAAGCCGCGCGCAACTCTTGAGCCGGATTGAACAGCCAAGACTGCACAACAAGGGAACCCGAGTGTGGACGATGGCCTAGCGACATCCGCCAGCGCCGGCGGCGCGGTCAACGACGGTGCGAGCCGCCAACCCGCCTCACCGCGCGAGTTGCCGTTCTCCCCCTACCGCGAGTTCAGCCGCGCGGAGTGGGCCCGTCTGCGCGAAGACACGCCGATGACGCTGGTGCCGCGCGACCTCGAGCAGCTCTCCGGCGTCACCGAGGAACTGTCGATGGCGGAAGTCGAGCAGATCTATCTGCCGATGTCGCGCCTGCTCAATCTCTACGTCGCCGCAACGCAGGAGTTGTACGCCGCCACCGGCCGCTTCCTCGGCCAGCGCGACATCAAGGTGCCCTTCATCATCGGCATTGCCGGCTCGGTCGCGGTTGGGAAAAGCACCACCGCGCGCGTGCTGAAAGCGCTGCTCGCCCGGTGGCCCGATCATCCGCGCGTCGATCTGATCACCACCGACGGCTTCCTGTTTCCCAACGCGGAGCTGGAGCGGCGCGGCATCATGCACCGCAAGGGCTTTCCCGAAAGCTTCGACGGCACACGGCTGCTGAGCTTCCTCGCCCGCGTGAAGTCCGGCGAGGCCCATGTCGAGGCGCCGGTTTACTCGCACTTCCACTACGACATCCTGCCCGAGCAGAGCATCGTGATCGAGCGCCCGGACATCCTGATCGTCGAAGGCCTCAATGTCTTGCAACCGGCCAAGCCGCCGAGCAACGGCGACGCCGTTCCGTTCGTGTCGGACTTCTTCGATTTCTCGATCTACCTCGATGCGGACATGGCGATTTTGGAGCAGTGGTATCTGACCCGCTTCATGAAGCTGCGCGCGACCGCCTTCCGCGATCCCGCCGCCTATTTCCACCGCTACTCGACCTTGTCGCCGGACGCCGCCCACGAGCGCGCGCTGGAGATCTGGCGCACCATCAACCAGCGCAACCTGGAGGAGAACATCCTCCCCACCCGCCAGCGCGCCCGCCTCATCCTGCGCAAGGGCAACTCGCACCACATCGAAAGCGTTTCGCTGCGGAAGTTGTGACGGTCGCAACCTCACTTTACTTCGGCATTCCAGCGAAGGCCGGGAATCCAGGTCACGTCGCCTCGGGGCGCTGGTGTCGAGTGCAGCGCACACCCGTCGGCAAACCACATTTCCGCCGGTTCGACCCGTCATATCAGCGACAGACGCTAAAGCCGTTCATGCGGTTGATGCTTGCCAGCACCGGTACGGCGTGCACGACAACATCGGCCAGCCGTTCAGTTGGCATTCACAGGGGAATAGCCTATGTGAAGGACAAGGAATCTGCGCGTGCATCGCCGGGTTTACCTACGGATGGGCAGACGAGGAATAGAACGTGAACGACCGGCACTTCGCTCGCATCAGCGGCACGATATCGCGGCGCACCGCCCTACGCGGCGGCATCGCCGTATCCGCGTTGGCCCTCGCCGGCCCCGCGCTCGCCCAGAAGAAAACGCCGGTGGGGGAGGTCTCCGTCGACGAGCTGATGAAGACGTCCGGCATCGACGACATCGTCATCGGCAAGCCGGAAGCGCCCGTCACCATCGTCGAGTATGCCTCGATGACGTGCGGCCATTGCGCGACGTTCCACAACAACGTCTACCCCAAGCTCAAGGCCAAATACATCGACACCGGCAAGGTCAAGCTGATCTTCCGCGAGTTCCCGCTCGACAACCTGGCCGTTGCCGTTTCGATGCTGGCGCGCTGCGTCGGCGGTGAAGGTCCGCCCGCGTTCATCGGCGAGATGTTCAAGCGCCAGCCGGAGTGGGCATTCGCGCAGGGCAACCCTGTGCCGCGCCTGTTCGAGATCTCGCGCCAGATGGGCTTCACGCAGGCCTCGTTCGACAAGTGCCTTACCGATCAGAAGCTGCTCGAGAGCATCGAAGCCGGCCGTAAGCGGGCGAGTGACACGTTCGGTGTCAACGCCACGCCGGCCTTCTTCGTCAACGGCAAGCGCCTCGGCGGTGTCACCCTCGCCGACTTCGAAAAAGCGATCGACCCGCTGTTGAAGGGATAAGCGCCGTATGGTGGCCGGCCAGAACACGCGGAATACGCCTTTTCTGCTTGGGCTCGTGCTTGCCGCGACGGCAGCACTGGCCGCGTGCGGTGGCGGCTTGTCGCCGGCCTCGCTCGGCACTGGCACGGCCACAGCGTCGAGCGAGTCCGGCACCAGCGACGGCACCGCTGACCGCATGGAGGGTAACCCGTTTCACGACAGCACGGCGCTGACGCTGGCCGGCCGCAGCGTGATCGCGAACCCCACGCTCGCCGAGGTCATGCAGCCCGCGAGCAGCCTGCCGGAGATGGCGCTGGGCCGCGCTGATGCGCCGGTGACGATCATCAAGTACGCCTCGATGACGTGCCCTTTTTGCCGCCAGTTCCAGATCGAGGTTTATCCCGAGCTGAAGCGCCAGTACATCGACACCGGCAAGGTGCGGCTGATCCTGCGCGAGTTCCCGATCGGCTTCCAGTCCGGCGCCGCCACCGTGGCGCTGCGCTGCGTGCCGGAAGCCAAATACTTCCAGGCTTACGACAAGCTGATGCGCCAGCAATCCGTGTGGGTGAGCATGGAGGTGCGCACCGATCCGATCCTGAAAGTCGCCGGCGAGGTTGGCCTCACGCGCGAGCAGTTCGACGCTTGCCGCCAGGATCAAGCCCTGGTCCGCGACCTCAACGCCGTCAAGGAGCGCGGGCGCACGCTCGGCATCGTCGGCACGCCGAATTTTTTCATCAACGGCCGTCTCGTCAAGAGCGCGTTGACCTTGAAGGACGTCAAGGCGCTGATCGACCCCATCCTGGCCGGCGGCGGTGCGCCGGTGGCGCAAAGATCGTAGGTCTGTAGGCTGGGTCAAGCGTAGCGCGACCCAGCAAATCCGCGCGCAACGGGAAACGCTGGGTCGCGCGTCATCGCGGAGCGATACTCCGCATCGACGCTTGACCCAGCCTACGAAGGTAACAACGACTAGGCATGCAGATCACCCGCCTCAGGCTGCTCGGCTTCAAGTCGTTCGTCGAGCCGACCGAGCTTGTCATCGAGAAAGGCTTGACCGGTGTCCTCGGCCCCAACGGCTGCGGCAAGTCGAACCTGCTCGAAGCACTGCGCTGGGTGATGGGCGAAACCTCGCACAAGTCGATGCGCGCGGCCGCCATGGATGACGTGATCTTCGCCGGCACCAACCACCGGCCACCACGCAACATGGCCGAAGTGACGCTTTTTCTCGACAACTCCGAGCGCAAGGCGCCGTCCGAGTTCAACGACTCCGACGTGTTGGAAATTACCCGTCGGATCGAGCGCGACGCCGGCTCCGCCTACCGCATCAACGGCCGCGACGCGCGCGCCCGCGACATCAAGATACTGTTCGAGGACGCCGCCACCGGCGCGCGTTCGCCAGCGCTCGTCCGCCAGGGCCAGATCGGCGAGATCGTCAACGCCAAGCCCGAACAACGCCGCCGCATCCTCGAAGACGCAGCCGGCGTCGCGGGCCTGCACAGCCGCCGCCACGACGCAGAGCTTCGCCTCAGGGCGGCCGAGACCAACCTCGCGCGCCTCGCCGATATCGTCGGCAGCTTGACCACGCAGATGGAAGGCCTCAAGCGCCAGGCCCGCCAGGCCCGCCGCTATCGCGAGCTGTCGACCGAGCTGCGCAAGGCTGAAGCGGTCGCGGCCCACGTCGGCTGGAGCACGGCGCAGGCGCAAGCCACGAGCGAGGAGACCGCGCTGCGCGAGGCCATGATCCGGCATGGCGCCGCCGCCCAGACCGAGTCGCGGCTGACCCGCGAGGAAGCCGAGATCGCCGAGGGCATGCAACCGTTGCGCGACGCGGAAGCGACACGTGGCGCGATCCTCGCCCGCCTCAAGATCGAGCAGTCGAATTTCGCGACGGAAGCCGAGCGCTCGGCGCTACGGCAGCAGGAGCTGGCGCAACGCGTCCATCAGCTGGAGCAGGACCTCGAGCGGGAGCAGGCGTCGTCGTCCGAGGCCGTCGAGCAGATCGAGCGCCTCGACGCCGAGCTGTCCGAGATGCTCGAAGCGATGGACGGCGATACCGAGGCGGAGGCGGAGGCCGCGTCTGCCCTGGCCCTTGCGCGCGACGCCGAGGCGGCCGCGTCCACCCGCCAGACCGAGATCACGCAGCGCGATTTCGAGATCCGCTCGCGCCGTCGCATTCTGGAAACCTCGCTCGCCGAACGCCGCGATCAATCCGCCAAAGCCGAACGCCAACTGGCTCAGATCCAGATGCAGCTGGCGGAGTTGGAAGCCCGCATCCCCGATGCCGGCCTCCTCGCGGAGCAGCAGGAGACCTGCGCGCTGCTTGTCGAGACGATCGAGGACGGCGAGGGCAAGGCGCTCGATGCGGAGGAGCGCGTCGCCGGTCTCGCCGCCGCCTTGCGCCAGCGCGTCGAGGCGGCGCAACGCGCCAACCTCGAGTTGCGCGGCCTCGAAACCGAGTGCGCCACGCTGGCCCGCCTGCTGCGGCCACGCAGCGGCGACGGTCACGTGCCCGTGCTCGATCAGATCACGGTGACACGCGGCTTCGAGGCAGCGCTTGGTGCCGCACTCGGCGACGATCTCGACGCCCCGGTTGCCGGCGACGCATCGCAGGACAGCGCCCTGCTCCACTGGCGCCTAGTCGCCCCACACGACACCGATGCGGCCCCGCCCGATGCTGGCCTGCCCGAAGGCGCGACGCCGCTCGCCGGCAAAGTGAAGGCGCCGCCCGAACTGAAGCGCCGCCTCGCCCAGATCGGCGTCGTCGATCGCGCCGACGGTCCCCGGCTGCAGCAGGCGCTTCATCCCGGCCAGCGCCTCGTCTCCAAGCAAGGCGATCTGTGGCGTTGGGACGGTTACGTTGCAACCTCCGATGCCCCGACCGCCGCCGCCGAACGCCTCGCGCAAAGAAACCGTCTCGCCGAGTTGGAGGATCGCCTCGCCGAGGCGACCGAAACCGCGGAGCAGGCGCAAGCCGCCGAGCGCGTGGCCCAGGCCGAGCTTGGCGCCGCCGAGGAGCAGGGCCGCCGCTCGCGCCAAACCGCACGCGAGGCGCAATCGCAACTGACACGCGCGCGCGAAAGCCTCAACGCGATGGAACGTGCGGCGCGCGAAATCGAAAGCCGCCGCAAGTCAATTGAGGAAGCCGTCAAGGTCTCCCGTCAAACGCTCGACGATGCACGGGCACGCACCGCTGAGGCGCAGGCGGCGCTCGCCGAAGTCGGCGCGGAAAGCGGCCTCGAAGACGAGTTGGCAATAGCCGTTG
>CAMDPA010000325.1 GCA_945903565.1 Devosia equisanguinis
CGGAACTGCTTGCCGGTCTCCGACCCCTCGGGACCCTTTACGCGCGTCATGTGACCGTCAAGCGTGGGCACGTCGACGTGCCCGCCAAGCGCCGCAGTTACCATCGAGATCGGCACGCGGCAGAATACGTCCGCGCCATCGCGCTGGAAGAAGCCGTGCGGCTTGATCGAGAGGAAGATGTAGAGGTCACCAGCCGGGCCACCGCGCAGGCCCGCCTCGCCCTCGCCCGCCAACCGGATCCGCGTGCCGTCCTCAACACCCGTGGGAATGTTGACCGACAGCGTCTTTTCCTTGGTGATCCGCGCCGCACCGTTGCACCCCGCACACGGATCGTCGATCACCTCGCCGCGCCCCTGGCAGGCCGGACAGGTTCGCTCGATCGTGAAGAAGCCCTGGCTGGCGCGCACTTTCCCCATGCCGCCGCACGTATGGCACGAAATCGGCTTGGTACCTGCCTTGGCGCCGGTCCCCGAACACTTCTCGCATGCCACGGTCGTGGGAATGCGCACTTGCGCGGTCTTGCCGGAAAAGGCTTCCGGCAGCGTAATCTCCAGGTTGTAGCGCAGATCGGCGCCGCGCTCGCGACCTGTGCCGCGGCGCGGCCCCCCGCGGCGCTGGCCCATGAAGTCGCCGAACAGATCCTCGAAGATATCCGACATGGAGGCCGCGAAATCGGGACCAAATCCGGCCTGACCGCCCCGCCCCCCCTGCTCGAACGCCGCATGGCCGTACTGATCGTAGGCCGCGCGCTTCTGCGGGTCCTTCAGTACCTCGTAAGCCTCGCTCGCCTCCCGGAACTTCTGCTCCGCATCCTTGTCGCCGGGATTACGGTCGGGATGGTGCTCTTTCGCGAGCCGCCGGAACGCCGACTTCAGATCCTGCTCGCCAGCCGTGCGGGCAAGCCCCAGCACTTCATAGTAGTCACGCTTGGTCATGTTCGGCGCCCGTCTCCTGGAGCAGTGTGCTGCGGCAGAGGCCGGCGCTGGTCATCGGACCTTGGCGGCGGCACCGTTGGAGCCCGGCCCCAAGGGCCGGGCACGCAGCGGGCTTTCCCGTCACGACTTCTTCTTGTCGTCCTTGACCTCCTCGAAGTCGGCGTCGACAACCTTGTCGCCGGAGCCGGTCTTGGAACTCGACCCGGAACTGGACTGCGCGCCAGGCTCCGTTTCTGGGGGGCCACCAGCCTTTGCCTGCGCGCCATAGATCGCCTCGCCGATCTTCATCGCGGACTGGCTCAGCGTCTCCAAGGCGCCCTTGATCGTCTCCAGGTTCTCGCTCTTGACCGCCTCGCGTGCCGCCACGATCGCAGCCTCGACCTCCGCCTTCACAGGTGCGGAGATCTTGTCGGCGTTCTCCTTCAGCGACTTCTCGGTCGAATGCGCGAGACCTTCGAGACTGTTGCGCGCCTCGACTTGCTCACGCCGCGCCTTGTCGTCGCTGGCGTGCGCCTCCGCGTCCTTCACCATCTGCTGGATGTCGGCCTCGGACAATCCGCCAGAGGCCTGGATGCGGATCGACTGCTCCTTCGCCGTCTGCTTGTCGCGCGCGGACACGTTGACGATGCCGTTCGCATCGATGTCGAACGTCACCTCGATCTGCGGCATCCCGCGCGGCGCCGGAGGAATACCCTCAAGGTTGAACAGGCCGAGCGACTTGTTGTCGTTGGCCATCTCGCGCTCGCCCTGGAACACCTTGATGGTGACCGCTGACTGGCCGTCCTCAGCCGTGGAGAACACCTGGCTCTTCTTGGTCGGGATCGTCGTGTTGCGGTCGATCAGGCGGGTGAACACACCACCCAGCGTCTCGATGCCGAGCGACAGCGGCGTCACGTCGAGCAGCAGCACGTCCTTGACGTCGCCCTTGAGCACACCGCCTTGGATCGCCGCGCCGACAGCAACGACTTCGTCGGGGTTGACACCCTTGTGCGGCTCCTTGCCGAACAGCTCCTTGACGAGCTGCTGAACCTTCGGCATGCGCGTCATGCCGCCGACGAGCACGACTTCGTCGATCTCCGCCGCCTTCAGGCCAGCATCCTTCAACGCCTGGATGCAGGGGTTCTTGGTCTTCTCGATGAGATCGTCGACCAGGCTCTCGAGCTTCGCACGCGTCAGCTTCATCGTCAGATGCTTCGGCCCCGAAGCATCCGCCGTGATGAAGGGCAGGTTGATCTCCGTCTGTGCCGCCGACGACAGTTCGATCTTGGCCTTCTCCGCCTGCTCCTTGAGGCGCTGAAGGGCGAGCTTGTCCTTCGTCAGATCGATGCCGTTCTCTTTCTTGAACTCGGACGTGAGGTATTCGACGATCCGCATGTCGAAGTCTTCGCCGCCCAGATGCGTGTCGCCGTTGGTCGACTTGACCTCGAACACGCCATCGCCGATCTCGAGCACCGAAACGTCGAACGTACCGCCACCGAGATCGTAGACCGCGATCGTCTTGGCGGCCTTCTTCTTATCGAGGCCGTAGGCGAGTGCCGCCGCCGTCGGCTCGTTGATGATGCGCAGCACTTCCAGGCCCGCGATGCGGCCAGCATCCTTGGTCGCCTGACGCTGGGCGTCGTTGAAGTACGCGGGGACCGTGATCACAGCCTGCGTGACCGGATGCCCCAGATATGCTTCCGCGGTCTCCTTCATCTTCTGCAGGATGAAGGCCGAAACCTGCGAGGGCGAATACTGCTTGCCGTGCGACTCGACCCAGGCGTCGCCGTTGCCGCCATCGACGATCTTGAACGGCACCATCTTCTTGTCGCGCTCGACCAGCGGCTCGTTATAGCGGCGGCCGATCAAACGCTTGATGGCGAAAAACGTGTTGCTAGGGTTGGTTACGCCCTGTCGCTTGGCCGGGAGCCCGACCAGGCGCTCCCCGTCCTCCGTGAAAGCTACGATCGAGGGTGTCGTGTTCAACCCTTCGGCATTGATGATGACCTTGGGCGTCCCGCCTTCCATGACGGCAACGCACGAATTTGTGGTTCCGAGATCAATGCCAATGACCTTGCTCATCTTCTTTTCGTCCTTTTTCTACTGTGGCAGACCATCTGAGACCCGAGCCACTCGGCGTCTCGCTTCCACGACCGCAGCCCACGCGAGGCATGCGGCACAACGGAACGGTCCCCTGGCTCTGAATGTGGGTACGGCGCTTATATAGGCCGGGGGGGTGGCCCCTTCAACGGCGCAGAAGCCTCAACTCGGTGTAAAAACGCCACGCCCGGCAGAACCTCAGCGGAGTTCGCAAAAGTGTCCCACGCGGTTTTGCGATAAAACTCTGCTGGAGCAAGAATCTAAGCGGACCATTCGTTGGCCTTTCAACCCATATCTGCTTAGGAGTCCAGAGCCATGCCAGCCCGCACGCTCACCGCCTCGCCAGCAAAACCCAACGAGCCGCCTAGGATATTAGCGGGTTTCCAACATTTGCCCGGACATCTCGACCGGGCGGCACAGGACACATTGATGGCCGCGGTGACCGAAGTCGTTGCCGCCGCGCCACTCTATCGACCATCCATGCCCAGAACCGGCAAGGCGTTCTCGGTACGAATGACCTACTGCGGCGCCCTCGGCTGGGTCTCGGACAAGGACGGCGGCTACAGATATCAGCAGACCCATCCACAGACAGGCCGCCCTTGGCCTCCGATGCCAGCCCGGCTAATTGCACTGTGGCAAGCTGTCGCCGATTACGCCGCGCTGCCGGAAGCCTGCCTCGTCAATCACTATCAACCCGGCACCAAACTCGGAAGTCACGTCGATGCCGACGAAGCCGATACCGCGGCACCGGTGCTATCTGTTTCTCTCGGCTGGGACGCGATCTTCCACGTCGGTGGCCTCAAACGCACCGATCCCAAGGCAAAACTTTTGCTCAAGTCCGGCGACGTCGTGATCCTCGGTGGCGCCGCGCGGCTCGCCTATCACGGTCTCGAACGAATCATGCCGGGCACGTCAGACCTGGTGCCATGGGGTGGACGCATCAATCTGACGCTACGGCGCGTGACGCTGCCCTGACCGGGACGCTGCGCCCAGGCCAATTCACCCTGCGGATGAATACGAGAGGCCATGCGCCTCTCGTGCTCTCCCACCAGGGGCGTGCCCCTGGACCCGCCTTTTGGTGAACCAGGCGCAGCCTCACTTGCCCAGGCGCGCTTCCTCGAACGTCACCAGTCGGCGCTGGCGCGCGTCCCACAGCCGCAAGCGGACGCAAGAGAAGCTCTGCATCAGCGTCATACGGCGGACTTGGCCAAGCTCGGGGTGATCGCGCAGTACTTCCGGCAACCGGTAAAACGGTATGCGGCTGTACAGGTGATGCACATGATGCACGCCGATATGAGCTGTCAGCCAGGGCAACGGCGCCGGCAGATCGTAGTGCGAGCTGCCGTGCAGCGCCGCGTCATGCACCTGCCAGCCATCCTCCTCGGCCCAGAACGTATCCTCGAACTGGTGCTGGACGTAGAACAGCCACACACCGATCGATGCGGCCAGCAGCGTGATCGGCAGATGCACCATGAAGAATGCGCCCGCGCCGACCAAGTAGATCATCAGCACCACGCCGAGCGCAATCGCGAGATTTGTTCCCATGGCGCTGATCCAGTAGATCGCGCCACTCCGCATCAAACCAAGCGGCAGCCGATGCTGCAGCAGGAACAGTATGGCCGGCCCGATCACGAACATCACGATCGGATTGCGATACATCCGATAGCCAAGCCGCCGCCAGAACGACAGTTTGTTGTATTCCTCGATCGTCAGCGTATCGATATCGCCGATCCCGCGCTTGTCGAGATTGCCTGAGGAACCGTGATGGATCGCATGACTACGACGCCAGACGTCGTAAGGGGTGAGCGTGAACACACCGAGCACCCGCCCCACCCAGTCGTCGATATTCTTCTTTCCGAAAAACGAGCCATGCCCGCAATCGTGCTGGATCAGGAACAGCCGCACCAGAAAGAAGGCCGCCGGAACCGCGATCAATAGCGTGAGGAAGTAGCTGATCGACAGCGCCTGCCACGCCAACACCCACAGCATCACGAACGGCACCCCGGTGACGATCAGTTCGAGTACACTGCGGCGATGGCTCGGCTTACGATAGTTCGCCAGCACCTCGAGCCACTCGCGCGCGGTTTTCTGTGACGTATCGGTGTTCGCTTGTTGCAAGGTCCGACGTGCCCCTAAGCTTGATTGTTGTCCGAGCCCTGTTGACGCCCCCCGGCGTCAAGGCCGCATCAATTTCTGCGCCCCAGTCGATCAAGGACGAACGATCGTTCCCAGTTGAACTGGTGCCGTCGAGCCGCACCGTTGGATCCACGACAGTGACCCACCAGCCAGCGACTGCACTACGCCAACCAACGCCCGCGACGCCTAACCCCCTAGAATCACCCCACCATCGCGCGTCACCTTTGCACGTCTCCCATGCACAACGCGAGAAACAGATGCCTACCGTGGCATCTTGGCGCGCCAATGACCCACCCAAGCGAATCGAGCATAGCCGCTTCAATGCGAAATTACATGACGGGTTGGCCTAAGCCGGGCGGGATAACGTGGACACGACATGAATGAAGCGGGCCGAGCCGCGCTCTGATGCCTATTTCTCGTGAGGCGCGCAGATCGCCTGCGTTTTCTCGATCTCGCGCGCGGCGTCTGCGATTGTCGAGGCTGCGCGGCGCAGCGACGCGCTCAATTGCGTACGTCCGCGCGCTGCATCCGCATCGCCATCGCGAGCCAATTTATCGGCAAGGCTGGAGAGGAACTCGGCGAGCGCATAGTAGCGCATGTCACCGACATCCTCGGCCAATTTCGGCAGGGAGTGCGGGTAGTCCAGGATGCGATCGGGATGTTTCATGTTTCGACCCCGCACAAGTGAACGGCGCGGTGCGCCGAACGCTCACTTCTTCTTCACGAACTCGGTCTTGAGAACCAACCCCTTGACCTGATCGCACTTGCCCTCGATCTCGGCCTCGTCCGCGGTCAGCCGGATGCTCTTGATCACCGTGCCCCGCTTCAAGGTGACGGACGAACCCTTCACCTTTAGGACAGCCGCAACAACAACTGCGTCGAACTGGAGCGATTGTACGGTAGGCCAACATCCTCCTCTAACGTCATGGCCGCGCAGGCGGCCACCCACGACACGCCTCGGCGAGACCTAGGTTGCGGAAAAAAGACTGAGCGTTTGCATATGGTCACCTCAACGCTGCGGTCGCTTCACTGCATTGTGCCGTAGGTGGCCGCCTACGCGCATCGGCGCTAAAATAAGAATTTGACGGCGGGAATCGAATTGTGATTCACGCTGTGGATGAGGCACGAATCACTCTCCGAACGGGACTGGGCATCGATCGTCGAGCGGCTCGGCGGCGCGCAGGGGTTGGCGCAAAGCGCCCGCCA
>CAMDPA010000326.1 GCA_945903565.1 Devosia equisanguinis
ACGGCTTCCCATCTTTGCCGAATGGCTTGTCTGTCGATCATGCAACGGCGTACGACTGTTCGCCGGGACAAGGAATCCCGCGCTGCCGAGTCACACGGTCGCACGCACACAGATCACGATTCAGCTTTTTTGCGATCCGTCCTAAGCAGAGTTCGCAAAAGTGTCCTGCGCGGTTTTGCGATAAAACTCTGTTCAGCTAAGAATCTAAGCGGACGATTCGTTGGCCTTCCAACGAAAGTCTGCTTAGGGCGACTCACCGCGCTCATCTATGGACATACACCTATCCCAGCTCACTGCGGCTCGGCCATGGCCGCATATGGTTTTCCAACCCGAAATCTAGCCGAAATTTGGCCAACGTGCCGCCTGCCGGGATCTGCTTTGGCTGAAGCACGCCCACGTCGCCTGTGTCGGCCCACTTCGCGCTCGCCGGAGAGACAGTTGTGCTCGTCATCATCGGGCACTACTTTGAATGCTAGAGCCTTGCTCCAGGCCATGCCCGTACGGGTTGGCCTTGCCGATCCCGGCGGTGCGCAGCTTCGCGTGAAGGTCCCATGAAAAAGTTCTTCGGGTTCCTGTTGGTTTTCATCCTTTTCATGTGCGCGGTGGCATTCGGGCTTGCTCTGGCGCCGCCAACGCAATGGGCCAAGTATCTCGTCGTCAAAGGCGTCCGCACGGCCTCGGGGCTCGATATCAAGATCAATGGCAACATGGCGTTGAGCCTGGTGCCCTCCTTCCACTTGCGGATGGAGGACGTGACACTTGCCAATCCAGCCCAGGCGGACAAGGCGCTGATCGCCGCGCGCGCGGTGGAGGTGCGATCGGCATTGTGGCCGCTAATTTGGAACGAGCATCGCGTCGAGCATGTGATGCTGACCGATCCTCGGATCGATGCCGATATCGGCAAGGACGGCATAGCGGTGGGCTGGCCCTCGCCGGCTGCGACGCGCTCACCCGATGGCGTTCCGTCGCGTGGTGCCGCGTCTCCTAAATTCGTCATCGTGACGCTGGAAGCGACCGGGGCGAAACTTGGCTATCGCGACCAGCGTAGCGGCGTTACCGCGCGCCTCGACGGTGCGAAGATCCTGGCGCGCCAGGTGATGCCGGATCGATGGTTCGCCGAGGCCTTGGTCGAGGCCGCGTCCGCTGTCGTCGCCGATCCCGCCAACGGTACGATCGAGTTGGGCGAGATGTCCGCGAAGGCGAGCGACTTCGAGGGCGGCAAGCTGCGCGAGCTGTCGGGTACGGGCGCGACGCTGCGTTGGCGTCAGGCCGGCGAAGCAACAACCATTGCATTGGCCGCCGAAAAGGTTGCGGTCGCCGCCCAGGCCGTCGGTGTTGACGGAACCGGCCCCGTGTCGATCAGCGGCGGCAGCTTGCGCTGGCGCGAGCCCGGCGGCAATGGCAGCGTGAGTGCCAGTGAGTTCTCCGGCGCGGCCAAGACCGTCACCGCCGCAGGACTTGGCGACCTCGCGTTCAAGAGCTCGGCCGTCACCTACAGCGGCGCGACGCGTGCGGGAGGCACCGGCACCGGCGTCAGTGCACGAGGTGTGTCGGGCACGGCCAAGAGTGTGAAGGCCAGCCGGATCGACGATCTCGCGCTGGCCAGCACCTCTGTTACTTACAGCGCTGCAACGGACGGCGGTGCGACGCGCGCGAGCGGTGCAGCGCCTGCCCTTCCGATGTCGCTGGAAGGTTTGAGCCTTGCAGCCCCGGTGGTGGCGCCGGGCACGCCCGTCGATGCGACGGTCGGTTTCGCTTGGAACAAGGAGCGTGTCACCGGCAAGTTCAAACTGCCCGCGCCCGAAGCGCTCGCCGCCGGCCCCGCGATTCCCGCGACCTTCACGCTCACTGCCAACCGCGGCACCTTCGAATTCGACGGCAACGTGATCACGGCGAACGGCGGCAGTCTGAAGGGAACGGCCAAGGCCTCCACGGATGCGGTCGACGCCCTCGCCCGGTGGCTGGACGTCGAGGTGCCCGCGACCGTTCGCGGCCCGGCCAACTTCGCCGGCGCGATCGACGCCCAGTCCAACCGCATCGCGCTCTCCAACGGGCGCATCCAGCACGGCGCCAATGCGTTGACCGGCTCAGTCGCGGTCGACCTGGGCGCGCGAACGCGCGTGACCGGCAAGCTCGCCTCCGACAAGCTCGACGCCAACATCTACCTGGGCTTTGCGCCGGCCGCGCCGAAACCCAAACCGCAAGGCACGCCCCGGCCGCAGATCATCGAGCCGGAGGTTCCCCTCAGCGACGTGTTCAAGAGCTACATGCGCGCGATGGCGCAAGCTCCCATCACGCGCAGCGGCACGTTGGAGGTTCCCGACTTGTCGGTCGACGATCTGATCCCCGCGCGCAAGCGCTCCAAGCCCAAGCCCGGCGACTTCGCGTTGAGCGACACGAAGTTCAACCTCTCCCAGCTCCGGTCGATGGATCTCGACATCGACTGGTCGGTCAAGCAGCTCTCGTTGCGTGGCATGGAGCTCAACGTACCCCAACTCAAGACGCTGCTGAACGCGGGCACGCTGACGCTGGAAGGCCGCGACCTCGCCACCAAGGGCGGCAGGCTGAGCGGCCGCGCCGAAGTCGACGCGCGCCAGAACGTGCCATCCATGTCGGCGTCGCTGCGGGGCGACGGCGTCGATCTGCGCGAGCTGTCCGAAGCCATCGGCGTGACTCCGATGCTCGAAGGCGCGACCGGGGTCGTGGCCAACCTCACGACCAGCGGCAACAGCCAGAAGCAACTCGTGGAAGGACTCTCCGGCCGGGTCCAGACCAACATGCCACAAGGCCACGTGCTGGGTTACGACCTCGGCGACATCACGCTCTCGACGATCATCCGATGGCTGACGGGCAATCGCGAGTACGATCCGGAGCGGCGCACGCCGGTCACCGGGCTCCGGGCCGATCTCGACATCGACAAAGGCGTCGTGCGCGATTCCAAGGTCGAGATGGGCGGACCGTTCCTGGGCGTCAAAGCCGCAGGCACGATCCGGCTCGTCGAGCAGCGGCTCGACTACGCAGGGCAAGCAAGGATCGCCTCGATCTTCAGGGGTCTGCAGTTCAAGCTGTTCGGCGACTTGACCCAGCCGACCTTCCAGCCCGACTTGAGTCTCGCCAGCGTTTTCTCGCGCAGCCCGCCCGGCGACCCCTCGCTCGTCGATTTGATGGTCGATGTGGACCTGAAAGACCCCGAACTCGCAACCCTGATCGGCCGCGTCCTTGAGCGCGCCGGCCCGCGCGGCCTCGACCCCGGTTTCGCGGACGCGTTGCGCACCCTCAAGCTGCGCGCCGAGGGCGCGCGCTAAGAAGGAAACCTCTCTACCCCTAGCGTATTTCGCGCATACTGGGAGAGAGGCAGCCGTACACGCAACATTGGCCCAAAGGCCGTCTGCATTCAGACGTTGACGGTACGCGCCGATCGAGACACCTGGATCACTGCAGGTTACCCCGAGCTGTCTCAATGCTGACCCGGCAACGCACGAAGGCGGGCATGCCACAACTGTTGCAATAGCGTGGCTTGCTCGTAACACCCCGTAATGACGAAGCTGATATCAAGCGATAGGGTCTCGCTTCCACAGCTGAAAAGGCCCTGCGAATGCTACAGATCTGGGACGAGAATTGGCAGCTCGACGAGCAGGTTTGCACTTGCGATATCCATTTCATCGAATGGCTCGACGCCGAGCAGATCAAGGGCAAGACGATCTATCACTTCGGCACCGGCGGTCACCACCACGTCGGCCTGGTCAACATGGCGAAAGGCGTGCCGAATACGATCCTGGGCATCACGGCTAGCCCGAAGGAGTTCGACTGTTTCGTCAAACTTGCCATCGAACACGCCGAGCTCTCCCGAAGCTATCAAGTGCTCTTCGGCGACATTTATCTGCTCAATTCCAGGCTGATGCCGCGCATCGATATCGCGACCGCCTTTCACTTGTGCGAGTTTCGGAGCGAGAAACAGGATGCCTACGGAGGGCATACCGACAAACAGGTCGCCGAATTGCTGCTCGACATGCTGCCAACCGGAGCGCCACTTTTGTTCTACTCGGGCTCGTTTGCCTATTGGCAGGCCGAGCCGATCGCGAAAGCCCTTGCAGAGCAAGGCCGGATTCGCCACGCAGGCACGTTCAAGTCGCTCGAGATCTATCGAAAGTTGTCGTAGCAGGGGCGGCCAGGGCTACTGGTTCTCCCTCTCCAGCCGTGGGCCAGACCCGACGGCAACGCGGAGGGCGCTGAAGAGGTTGTCGATCGAGAGTGGATCGAAACGGAACACGATCGAATGACGGCCCGCCCGCACCTCCACCGCCCTGAATAGGACGTCGGCGCGCAGAATGGGAACGCGCTGCCCGTTCAGCTCGGCCACCCACCCAGGAAAGTAGGTATCGTGCAGCACGAGCACACCAGCTTGGGCGGCCTCGAGCGCGATTTCGACGCGGCCCGGCCGCCAGGACGTGATGTGTGTCTTGGAGCCTTCACCCGCGGCGCGCATCCAGACGATGCCCGAAGGCGGCAAAGTCTCATCGTCGATCACGACGCGATCGGTCGAAGGCGGATGTCTCAGCTCGCCTGAGGTCGTCACTGCATCGGCGTCCGCCACCTCGATCCTGGAGCTGAAAGCCACGCGCGGCATCGCGTCGGGGATCCGATAGATCCATACTTTTGGGCCCGCCAGCAGCAACTCGTGCCGCAATCGGAACGTGGTGTGGCCAAGCTCCTCGATCGGACGTCCGAGCACCAGATACTCGAGGCCGAGCGCGCGCGCGAGCGCACAATTGTAGTCATTGAACGTAGCGGGGAAGCGCCTCGACTTTGCAACCCAGGAAGATTCCCCCGGCGCGATGAGCCTGTCGTAGAGGCCAATGCGGAGCGGATTGTAGCCATTGGTCGCCTCGAACTTGTGAAGCATCGCCAGGTTCTGCCAAGGACCATCGAGACCGACGACCTCGACACGCGGTCTCGCGCCCTCACGATGGCGGCGGCTGAGCTCCCTGGTGAGCAACTGCAGGGCCTCGGCATCGCTCGCCGACGCCGCCTCCAGAATTTCGTAGTGTCGGCGATGCTCCGAATTGAGCCGCGAGGCCGCGTTCCAATGCAGCAACTCGGCCGATGCCACCACGGTGATGAGCAATGCAACTTGCTCTCGTCGTGGTCTGCTCCTCAGCAATGCAAGTGCGGCCATCAAGGGAATTGCGATTGCTGCGGAGCATGCGGCGGCGTGCGCCGCGTCGAACCCATGACCTGATCGGCTTGACAGATGGCAGGCTGCGACAAGCACGGATAGGAGGCAGGCGAGTACGATCGCCAGGATTCCAGGCCTGATCTGGGGCGCGCCTTGCTTCAGGTAGTCGGCCAGCAACTGGCCCGACAGCAGGGCCATCGCGATCAACATGACGAAAGTCCCGTCGATCGGCCGGCGAAAGAATTTGAAGCCGGGAACATACTCGAACACGAATGGGAACAATGGGGTGTAACGCCCAAGCGAGAAGAGCGTGGCGAGAAGGAGGATCAGCGCCAGCGTGCGACACCCCTTTCTCGCAACGCCAGCCCCCGCCAGTCCGAGCCAAATCAAGATCAGGCTCGGAGCCGCGCCGATGAAGAGATAGTTGAAAGAATCGTCCGTCTCGCCGACCTCGGGCAGGTTTGAAAAGTGCGGGCCCCAATAGGTGAAGCTCGGGGCATGCGAGCCGAAAATATTGGGCGCGAACAAAGTGGCGAGATTGGCCGGATAGAGCGACGCACCCAGCGCATCACCGAGCGAGATCACCGGCCTGTTGGAAAGGGCTGCAAGCTGCAACGTCAGCAGGATCGGAGCGGCCGTGATGGCGAGGATGACAAGCGCAGCCATCAGCATGAGAGGCAGGCGATCCCGCAGGAAGCCGAGCTGTGGACGCGCAAGTGCCACCTCGCGCGCCGCCAGAACCAGCAATACCAAGCACAGCATCAAGGCGACCTGGTTGCGCCCCAACACGATCATCGACGTGACGAGCGCGAAACCCAGCGCATGCAATCGGCTTCGCCGCGCGAGTGCGATCTCCAGCATGAGCAGCGCGAGTGGAAACAGGCCATAGCACAGGATGATGCCGGAATGATTGAGCCGTGAGGATGCGGAGCCTCCGAGCATGAACACGACGGCGGACATGAATGAGGCTACCGCCGGCCAGCCGCGGCGATGGCCAAGTCCCACGATCGCCAGGCCACCGGCGAGCATACCTATCCCCTTGGCTCAGGTCGTCCTCTGAACTGACCCGTACCATCTACAACGCCTCGTCTCGTCGACCAGCATCCGCATCGTCCGCGGCGGGTGCGTGACGAGCTGCTCGAACACCCGCGCGGCGATCCGGCCGATGCCT
>CAMDPA010000327.1 GCA_945903565.1 Devosia equisanguinis
TTGCAACCACATCGCGATGAACCTGATGGCCACCACGAGAACCAAGTCGAGCCTCAAGCTCCGCCGCAAACGAGCCGGCTGGAATACCGGCTATCTCAAGGACATCCTCTATGGCGTGGGCTGATCATCTTCGAGCGATTCCCCTGATGGGGGCAATCGGAAAACAGCATTAATTTTGGGCAAGGCCGGGTTGGGCCGGATCTGGCGTGGCCAACTGCACGACCAGGGCGGCGACGAGAATCAACACCGCGCCGCATGCTGCGATCCAGGTCAGCCGCTCCCCGAGCAGCACGAATGCGCCCAACGCGGCAAACAGCGCCTCGGTCGACACGATGACCGCTGCCTCGGCCGGCAAGGTCTGGCGCAAAGCCGCGGCGAAGATGGCAAATGCCAGCGCACTGGAGAAGATCCCGATGAAGGCGATGTCGAAGGCCGCACGCCACAGCGCGGCTGGATCGATCGTCTCGAAAGCCACGGCGCCTGCCAGCGCGATCACTGCCGCGATCGCGAACTGGTTGGCGGTCAGCAGGATCGGCCGGCCGAACGGTCCAGCCTTGCCGAGAACGATGAGGTGCAGCGCCCAGAACAAGGTCGAGACCAGTACCAGCAGCTCGCCCCCGTCGAATGTCACGAACCCGCCACCACCCAACAACCACGTGCCCAGAAACGACAAGGCAACGGCGAGCCACACGGGGCGGCTCGGCGGTTGGCGCAAGAGGGCCCAGGCGAGGAGCGGTGTCGCCACCACGTAGAGCGCGGTCAAAAATGCCGTGTTGGTCACGGACGCCGTTACGATGCCGCGTTGCTGCAGTATCGCGGCGACGGCGAACAGCACACCAGCCGCGAGCGACACGCGCACGAAAGACGGCCCGACGAAAGTCGACGCGAACGGAGCGCTGCGCGCGGCGCGGTGCTCGAGCCAGGCGAATGGTGCGAGCACGGCTGCCGCGAGGCCGGAGCGGGCCGCGACGAACAGCATCGGCTCGATGTGTTCCATCGCCGACTTCTGAAACAGGAAGCCGAAGCCCCAGATCGCGGCACAGCCGAGCAGGAGCACGTTGGCATGAAGGCGGCGCATGCGCTCTTTCTATGCGCCATCCGACTCCGCTGCGCGGAGCCGGTCAGCAGTCAAGGCTTTCGACAGTCGTGCACTCACACCACAATATTCGTCATCACGCCCTTGGGGAACAGTTCCTCGGGTTTGGCGTGGCGGTGCGCGATGCCTTGCTGGTAGGTATAAAGCAGCATCTGTTCGAGCGTGGCGCGGTTCTCCTCGATACCGTAGGGGAACGGATCGCCGCCGAACATATCGCGCATCTTGCGGGCGTAGGTCGGCAGCCAGGCGAGCGGATAGCGCGACACGGCGGGATCGAGCAGGCGCTCGATGCTGCGGCGCTTGGACTCGTTGAAGGCGTTGAGCAGGTTGCGCGCGACCCACGGATTGGCGTCGAGGATGTGCTTTTGCACGGCGATGATGTGCATGATGGGCCACACCTTGGTCTTGGCGTAGTAGTCCTCCTCCATCTCCAGATAGTCCGGATAAAGACGGACGACATCGGGATGGCCCTCGAGGAAGCAGGTCGGCGGCCGTGCGATGATCGCGCAGTCGATCTCGCCGGAGGCCAGCATTTCCGAAAGAGACTTGTCGGCGACGCGCGTCAGCTTCATGCCCTTCGGCAGGTTGAGCTCAACCTTCTCGATGCGCCCAGGTGCGTTGGCGCCGGCCTGATACCAATGCACGTCGGTGAGTTTCACGCCGACGTCGTTGTGCATCCAGCCGCGCATGTAGACGGCGGCCGAGTGCGCCCATTCCGGCGAGCCGATGCGCTTGCCCTTCAAGTCCTTGGCGGTTTTGATCTTCGAATTCTTGTTCACATAGAAAGAGGAGAACCGGAACAGCCGCGAGCAGACCACCGGCAGACCGACGATGTCGCTGTCCTCGCGCGTCACCTGCGCGATGAACTTGGCGAACGACAACTCGGACACGTCCCATTCGCGGTTGAACGTGAAGCGCGCGAACACCTCGTGATGGCCGAGTGTCAGCCAGTTGTGGTCGATTCCTTCGGCGTTGACGAAGCCGAGGCGAAAATCGCGGAAGTGGTCGTAGTCGGTGGTGGCAATGCTCAGCTTCAGCTTGTTCATGGTGGCTCCTCGTGCGCTGGGCGGCACGTTAGACCGGCGCAGCGCCAATCTCAAATGGCACGTCGCGCCGCTCTCTACTTTGTGCGCACATGCTCGGAAATCCCGGCAAAACGCCCCTAACTGCACGTTCGCCCGTTGTCGCGCAGAGAAAATCCAGTATACCAGCGCTCAACCGCGGCCGAATACTTCGGAGCAAGGCGCTCCATGTGCCGCTGTGGGGCGTCCACGATCGGTCGCCGGAAATTCGAGTTGTGCCGATGGCATCGAGCTGTCTTGCGCGATCCACCAAAATGGCGCCGCTCAGCCCGGTCGCGGCGCACAAACCGAAGAAACCGTTGCAAACGAACAACTTGCTGAGGAATCTTGAGGCCTTTCAATACGATTGAGCTTCCTGTGCGGACTGATTCGCAATATTGCTCAGTAACGCGATAGCGCCCCACCCAGATCTACTTTGACCAACTAGCTAAAACAGAAGAGGACACTTTCCCATGGCTGCAAAATCCGCTGTAAAGGCTCCGGCCAAGACTGCAAAGCCTGCTGCTGCCGCCGCCGCCAAGGCCCCCAAGGCCGTCACCGTTACGCTGAAGCACCTCGGCGCCGCGCTTGCCGAAAAGCACGAGATGCCCAAGAAGCAGGCCAACGAAGTGCTGGCCGACATGGTTTCCATGATCACCACGCATCTCAAGAAGGGCGCGCGTCTGCGCCTCGGCGGCCTCGGCATCCTGCAGGTTCGCAAGCGCCCGGCACGCATGGGCCGCAACCCTGCCACCGGCGCTGCCATCAAGATCAAGGCGAGCAAGAAGGTCGCTTTCCGCGCCGCCAAGGAGCTCAAGGAAGCGGTGTGATCCGCATGACGTGAGCATCCGATAGTAAAAAGCGGCGGGTCCGGGTTCCCTGGGCCCGCCGTTTACGTAACCGTACGGCATTGGCAGTCATGTTTGCGTCACTAAAATACCGATGATGACGAGCACGCTACGTCCAGGGAGCCTCGCCAGCCGTGCTGAAGAAAGTCATCGATCCCGAGTATTCACCGCCCCATCCCGGCGAGGTCCTGCGCGAGGATTTCCTGCCGAGCATCGCGATGAGCCGCGCGGCCCTGGCCCGGCATCTTGGCATTTCGTCCCGTACGCTGAACGATATGCTGGCTGAGCGCCGCCCCGTGACGTTCGCCATGGCGCAAAAATTGGGCAGCGCGCTGGGCACCGGCGTGCGCTACTGGATCGGGCTGCAGGCGCAGCATGACATCTGGCTGTGCGAACGCGGCGAGCTACCGCGTATTCTGCCGGTGAAATGGCGCAAGAAGCCGCAGTTCACCAGTGACGAGCGGGCCGCCGCGGACGAGCGGGCGACCTCGACACCCGCACCACGCAGCACCCGAAATTGAAATTGCGGTTGGTCTCCGTCGCGCCCTCGCGATAGGACGAGCGCCGAACTTTGATCCCCCCGAAAAGCCTTGCGACGCAAAAGTGTCGCGAGACGACGGCCGATATCGCGGTATCATGCGGCTTCGCGGCCGGCTCGTGTCCGCCGCGCCGTTGGAGGATCACGCATGACCGCAGCCTTGGCCGATCTCACCACTGTCGATCTGCACGGCCACGCACTCGAGATCACCACCAAGGGTGTGGGTCGGGACATCTTGTTTCTGTCGTCCGGCATCTGGTTCGCACCTGACCATGCCTTCATCGACGCGCTCGCCAAGCACGGACGTGTCACCGCGCCGCTTCACCCCGGCTTTGGCGCGGCCCCGATCCCGCATCATCTGACGAGCGCGGACGACCTCGCCTATCTCTATCTCGATCTCGTCGAGCGGATCGTCGCAAACAGCAAAGGCCGCCGCGATGTCGTGATCGTCGCCGGCTCGTTCGGCGCATTCGTGGCCGCCCAGATGGCGATCAAGTCGTGCCGGCGCATCGCCGGGCTCGTGCTGATCGGTCCCACAGGCGTGAAAGCCGGCGGCCGCACGGATCGCGACTACGTCGATCTGTTCGCACACACCGAAGCGGCGCTGGCCGAGCTCGCATTCGCCGATCCCGCGCCGTATCGCTTCGACGCCCTGAAGGCACCGGAGGAAGTCGTGCTCGCGCGTGTTCGTGCCCGCGAGGCGCTCGCCCGTTACGTCTGGCAGCCTTACATGCACGACCCCAAGCTCGCCGGCCGCTTGCATCGCATCGCCGTGCCCACACTCGTACTGCAAGGCGCGCAGGACAAGATCGTCGCGCGGGCCTGCGCGGAACTCTTCGCCACGAAAATTCACGGCGCGCGATTGCACGCCATCGATGCGGCTGGCCATCTTCCGCACGTCGAGCAGCCCGCCGCCACAATCAAAGCGATCGCGCATTTCTTCGCGTCATTGCCACCGTCAAAGTAACAAATTCCACGCGAGCCGAGGATCGAACCATCCATGCGCGTCTATCACTTCTCGGAAGAGCCGTATCCCGAGGCCTGGTCGCTCGAGCGCCCGACGCTGCGCGTCACGCTGCCCAACCAGCTGTGCCGGCCTGAAGTCGCGCATGATCTCTATCACCGCTACATCGACGAGTGGGCGCTGGCCGACGAGATCGGCCTCGACATCATGGTCAACGAGCACCACCAGACCGCGACGTGCATTACCTCCTCGGCCAGCGTGATGCTCGGCATTCTCTCGCGCATCACCAAGCGCGCGCGCATTCTCATTCTCGGCGTTCCCATCGCCAACCGCGCCGACCCCGTGCGCGTTGCCGAAGAGCTTGCCATGATCGACGTGATCTCCGGCGGCCGTCTCGAGATGGGTTTCGTCAAGGGCATCCCCTACGAGATCACGCCGGCCAACTCGAGCCCGCTGCGCTTCATGGATCGCTTCTGGGAAGCCCACGACATCATCATCAAGGCGATGACGACGCACGACGGCCCGTTCAACTTCGAGGGTGAATTCTTCCACCACCGCAACGTCAACATCTGGCCGCGCCCGATGCAGCAGCCGCATCCGCCCGTGTGGGTGACGACCGGCAGCCCCGGCAACGCGAAAGAGCTGGGACGTCGCGGCTACGTGATCGGCAGCTTTCTCGGCGGCTTCGGCGCAACAACGGAGTTGCACAAGGCGTATGCTGAGGGTTGGCGCGAGGCCGGTCGTGGCGCGGACGTGCCGGTCGACCGTTTCGGCTATCTCGCGCTCGCCGCCGTCGGCTCGTCCGACGCGGAAGCCCGCCGCCGCGCCGAGCCGATCGTCGATTACATCCGCACCACCGCGCAGGTTTCCCCGCCGTTCAAGCAGCCACCGGGCTATTTCGACGCGAACACCCTGACCCGCATGTTGCGCACGCCGTCGAGCAACCCTCGCGCGATCCGCCCGATCGCGACACCCGCCGGCAAGATGGTGCAGCCGATCACCGCCTCGCTCGACGACCTCGTCGACATCGGCCTGTTGTTCTGCGGCACGCCCGACACCGTGTTCAAGCAGATCACCCGCTTCGCCGACGGCATCGGCGGCGTCGGGCACCTGCTGCTCATGCTGCAAGGCGGCGTACTCGGCCATGCCGACACGTCCGACAGCATGCGGATGTTCGCGAAGGAAGTGCTGCCACGCTTGCAGGACCGCTATGCCGGCCGGCCGGTGTTCGCGGCGGGAGCTACGTAACCTCGTAGGTTGGGTTAGCAGTGCGGAGCGCTGCGTAACCCAACGTCGGAGCCACGACGGTTGCGGCTCCGTCGTTGGGTTACGGCGCGCTCGCGCGCCTAACCCAACCTACGCGGCTCACGCGAGTGGGATGCCACATTGCCGGGCAGCATCGACAAGTGCGTCCTTCTTCGGAAGACATACCGACGGAATGGCAAAGTTGCTGCCGTCTTTAAGGATTGCGGTTGCTGTGGGCGGGCCGTCAGACCAATCGACGATGTGTAAGCTGGCGAGATCGGCGAGCTCGACGGTGCGGAGCCAACTCCCGGAAAATGCAGTCAGTTGCACCTGATCGAGGGTCAATCCCGATCTCGGATTGAGGAGCACCATATAGGCGGTGCCGAGTGTCGCGAAAACGACGGGTGGATAAAACCACCAAGGCGCGCCGCCCGCGACAGCAAACGCTAGAGCGCTTTCCACTTGATGTGAATCAAAACAGTTACAGGGGATTCCCTCGGACGCGCAAATCAGATTCGGATTCCACCGGCAGCAACGGCGGGGATCGCGATGGCGAAGGGATACTCGAAAGATCTCAGGGTGCGGGCCGTCG
>CAMDPA010000328.1 GCA_945903565.1 Devosia equisanguinis
ATGGACCTGATGGGCTTTTCGCTCAACCTGGTCAGTCTGCTCGCCATCACCATCGTGACCGGCATTCTCGTCGATGACGCGATCGTGGAGATCGAGAACATCGTCCGACATCAGCGGATGGGCAAATCGCCGTATCGCGCCGCGCTCGAAGCCGCCGACGAGATCGGCCTGGCCGTGATCGCGATTACGGCGACGATCATCGCAGTGTTCACGCCGGTCAGCTTTATGGGTGGAATACCCGGGCAGTATTTCAAGCAGTTCGGCTTGGTGGTCGCGGCGGCGGTGTTCTTCTCGCTGCTGGTCGCCCGGTTCATCACGCCGCTGCTGGCAGCCTACTTGATGCGGGATTCCGGCCACGTTCACAAGGAAGGCAGGATCCTCCAGAATTACACGCGGCTGGTCGCGTGGTCGGTGCGGCACCGCATCGCGACGGTGGCGCTGGGGCTGCTCATCTTCGCGGGCTCGATCGCGAGCATGGCGCTGCTTCCGGCAGGCTTCCTGCCGCCGGAGGACAACGGCCGCATCCTGGTCGCGTTCGAACTGCCGCCCGGATCGCGCCTGGAAGACACGCGCAACGTGGCCAACACGATCACCGCCAAGCTCAAGGCGCGGCCCGAGGTGAAAGACGTGTTCGTCACGGGCGGCCGCATCCTCGGCTCGGGCAACGAAGTGCGCAAGGCGACGCTGGTTGTGATGACGGTGCCGAAAAGCCAGCGCAAGCTGGGTGCCGTCGAGCTCAAGCAGGCGTTCGCGGGCGACCTGATGCAGGTTCCCGACATCCGCTTCTGGTTCATGCAGGAGAACGGTCAGCGTCAATTCCAGATGGTTGTGACGGGACGCGACGGACCGTCAGTCGACAAGGCCGCGGCCGCGATCACAAGCGAGATGAAGCGGCTGCCGCAGATCTCTCAGGTGGTCTCGACGGCGGAGCTCGAGCGGCCGGAACTGCGCGTCATTCCCGATGCCGAGCTGGCCGCCAAACTCGGCGTTTCCACCGAGCTGATCGCGGAAACCGTGCGCATCGCGACCATCGGCGATGTCGGTGCATTGCTTGCCAAGTTCGATGCCGGCGACCGGCAGGTGCCGATCCGCGTGCAGTTGCAGGACGGCGCGCGTGCGGACCCGCAACTGTTGCGTGCCCTGAAGGTGCCGACGGCGGCGGGTGCATCGGTGCCGCTCGTCTCCGTTGCGGCGTTCGAGATGGGGCAGGGGCCGACCGCCATCGATCGCTACGACCGCGAGCGGCGTGTGACGCTCGGCGCGGATCTCGTTGGCAATACGCCACTGGGCGCGGCAGTCGAGGTGGTGCAAGGGTTGCCGGCATCGAAGTCGCTGCCACCGGGCGTCCAGCTCAAACAGTTCGGCGATGCGGAGATCATGGACGAGATCTTCGTCAGCTTCGGCAAGGCGATGGCGCTCGGCATCATGATGGTCTACTCGGTGCTGGTGCTGCTGTTCGCGAGCTTCCTGCAGCCGATCACGATCTTGTTCTCGCTGCCGTTGTCGATCGGCGGTGCGATCGTGGCGCTGATCATTTCGCAACTTCCAATCAGTCTGCCGGTCGTTATCGGAATCCTGATGCTGATGGGCATCGTCTGCAAGAACGCGATCATGCTGGTCGATTTCGCGATCGAGCGGATGGCGGTGGGTGTGCCGCAAGCGGAAGCGATCGTGGATGCGGGCCGCAAGCGCGCGCGCCCGATCGTGATGACGACGATTGCGATGGTCGGCGGCATGCTGCCGGCGGCATTGGGGCTCGACTCGGGCGGCGAGTTCCGCGCGCCGATGGCGGTCGCGGTGATCGGCGGATTGATCTCGTCGACAGTGCTTTCGCTGATGTTCGTGCCGGCGGTGTTCGTGCTGATGGACGACATCGGCAGATGGGGCTGGCAGTTCTTCGGGCGCTTCATCGGCAAGGTCGACGAGCCGACAGCGGAAGAGCGAGCGGCCAAGCAGCAGGCCGCAGAGTAGGCCGTAGGCGTCGCAGCCGCTCTATGCTGCAGCGGCGCCGCAAATCGGCTTGATTTGGCCTATCTCGTTGCCGGAATTGGCTGTACTTGAAATGCGGTGCCTACATCCTGTAAGCCCCGATCACTCGAGAGGACCCACGCCATGTTCGACGCCAAGAGCATTCTCGACATGCTGATGCGCGGTGCGCAGTCCGCTCCGCCCCCACAGGCGCAAGGCGGTGGCGGCCTTGCCGATATCCTGGGTCAAATCATGAAGCAGGGTGGGCCTGGTGCTGCTCCCCAGGCGCCTGGCGCGGCGGGCGGCCTGGAAGAAATGTTGCGCAAGATTATGCCGCAAGGCGGCGGCGCGCCGTCCGCAGGTCAGGGTGCCGGCGGTGGTGGTGGACTGGGCGACATCCTCGGGCAGCTTCAAAAGCAGCTCGGCGGATCTGGCCAAGGTGGTGGCCAGGCTCAGCAGCCGCAACAAGGCGGTGGTGGATTGGGCGACATCCTCGGGCAACTGCAAAAGCAGCTCGGTGGGGCTGGTGGTGGACAAGCCGGACAGGCTCAACAGCCGCAACAGCAAGGCGGCGGCCTGATGGACATCCTCGGCCAAGTGTTTGGGCAAGCGACGTCCGGCGTCAAGGAAGGCGCGGGCAAGCTCAACGAAATGACGGGTGCCGGCGGTCACGCGCGCGACGCCATCGGCCAAGCCACGGGGAAATCGCCTGAGGATCTGCTCGGTCAATTGCAGGAGTGGATCCGCAACAACCCCGGCACCGCGGCTGCGGGCGCAGGTGGTCTCGGCGCGGTTGTGCTCGGCACCAGGACCGGCCGCTCGGTCGCCGGCAGCGCGGCCAAGATTGGCGCGCTCGCCCTGATCGGCGGCCTCGCCTGCAAGGCGTTGCAGAACTATTCGCAGGGCCGGCCGCTGATCAGCAACAACGACAACGGTCGTCTGATATCGGAGCCGGCGCCCCACGGCACCGGATTCGAGCCCGACGCGATCTCCAACGACACTGCTATCCTGTACATCCGCGCAATGATCTCGGCGGCGGCGTCCGACGGGCGCATCGATGCGGGCGAGCAGCAGCGCGTTCTCGGCAGCCTGCAGCAGGCCGGCCTGGAGGCTGAAGCGCAAGAGTTCCTGCAGCAGGAATGCAGAACCCCGCCAGCATCGACGACTTGGCGCAGGGCGTCAGCTCGCCGGCGGAAGCGGTTCAGGTCTATACGGCGGCGCGGCTTGCGATCGATCCCGACACGCACGAGGAGAACGAATATCTCGCTGGTCTCGCCGAGCGGCTGGGCATCGACGCCAAGCTTGTCGCGCATATCGATGCGACGGCGGCCGCTGCGGCCTGACGAGCGGCTCTATGCGTAGGCTGGGCCAAGGCCTTTCGCGCGACCCAGCCTACCATGTTTGCGTGCTTGCCCGACCGCGCGGGCACGTGGGAAGAGAGGGGAGCCTATGAACAGAGGATGCTCCCCTTGGCGCGCGTGCCCTTCATCGACCCAGAACCGCAATCCGAGCTTGCGCCAGTGGCGGCACGCTTCGCCGGCGCGCGGCGTGGCAAGCTGATCAACGTGTACCGGGCGCTGTTGAATAGCCCCGCGCTGGCGGAAAGCTGGTTCGATCATATCAACGCTGTGCGCTGGAACACATCGCTCGATGGGCGGCTGCGCGAGATCGTCATCATCCGCATCGCGTATCTGACGAAGGCGGCTTACGTGCTGAAGCAGCATGTGCCGAAACTGGCGGCAGCCGACGGCGTGAACGCGGCGGAATGCGCGGCGCTCGCCGATTGGCAGGCATCGACGCTGTTCGACAAGCGCGAGCGCGCCGTGTTGGCCTATACCGACGCGGTGACGCGCGATGCGAGCGCAGCCGACGCTCTGTTTGCAGCGGTAGCTGAGCATTTCGAAGCGAAGGCCCTGGTCGATCTGACGGTGCTGATCGCGACCTACAATATGCATGTGCGCGTGGTGAACACGCTCGCGCTCGACCTCGAGACGGACTGAGAGGCGGCGATGGCGAGCACGCAACCAATCCGCGCGCGACCGCTGATCCTGGTCGAGGACGATCCGTTCCTGCGGCTGATGCCGGTCATCCTTGATCCGGCTACACCCGCCGGGATGATGGCGGCGTTCGCCGACTTCATGGCGCACGACGAACCGGATTTCATCGGCTGGTGCGAGCGGCTGCGTGCGTATGTGCCGGGACTGTGGCCGGCGCAGGTGCGATTGATCGAGACGGGCGAGGAACTTCTGGCCGCGCTGCCGCACGCCGATATCGCAATGGTCGAGTCGCTCCCGTTCGGCGCGCGAGAAGTCGCGGCCGCTCCGCGCCTCAAGTGCATTCAGAAGTACGGCGCGCTGCCACGCGGCATCGATCAGGCGGCGTGCGCGGCGCAGGGCATCAAGGTGCTGACTATTCGCCGCCGCGCCAACATCGCGTGTGCCGAGCACGCGTTCGCGCTGATCCTCGCGCTGGCGCGAAAGGTGCACCGCTACGGCAACGTTCTGAGCAAGACGCCGCTCGCGGCGGCTGGGCATACGCTACGACCGTTCGAGCGGACGATTACGCCGAACGGCAACTGGGCGCGCGTACCCGGCCTGAAGTCTTTGCACGGCTCGACCATCGGCATCATCGGGCTGGGCGAGATCGGCCGCGAGATCGCCAGCCGCGCGCGCGCGTTCGAGATGCGCGTCGTCTATCACCAGCGTACGCGGTTACCAGCCGCCGAGGAGCAGGCGCTCGGCGCTACCTACATGAGCCTCGACGATCTGCTGGCGGGTAGCGACTGGATCGTGCCGCAACTGCCGGCATCGCCTGAGACGCGCCATCTGCTCGATGCGAACCGGCTTGCGCGCATCAAACCGGGCGCGGCAATCGTCAACGTTTCGCGACCCGATGCGATGGAGCGGGAAGCGCTGATCGACGCACTACGCTCGGGCCGTCTCGGCGGGCTTGGCCTCGATCCGCCGTACGAGGCGCCGGGCCGGGAGAACGACGAGCTTACGGCTTTCGACAACGTGGTGATCACACCGCATTTCGCGGGCTCGCCGCGCTTCAACGCACTCGACGATTTCGAAGAAATCATCAAGGGCCTCGCTAAGGAGATTACGACTTGATCCGATCCATCATCGCCGCGTTCATGGCGTGCGCATCGAGCAGCGCCGCACTCGCACAGACGACGGCCTGGCCCGAGCGCTCCGTGCGCCTGATCGTGCCATTCCCCGCGGGCAGCGCCACCGATGTCGCGATGCGGCTTATCGAGACGGCATTGACGCCGCGACTGGGCCATCCCGTGGTCATCGACAACCGGTCCGGAGCGAGCGGCAGCATCGGTGTCGACGCAGTCGCGAAGGCCGCGCCCGATGGCTACACGACGGGGCTCATCACGGTCAGCACGCACGCGGTGGCGCCGGGGCTCGGCAAGAAGCTGCCGTACGATCCGCTAACGGATTTCACGCCGGTCGGCATGGTCGGCAGCACGCCGTATGCGCTCGTCACCTATCCGGGCCTTGGCGCGGGCAGCGTGAAAGAGCTTGTCGCGCTGGCGAAGGCGAAACCCGGCAGCCTCAACTATGGCTCGGCGGGGCCGGCCAGCATGGCGCATCTGGCGGCGGCGCTGCTTGCCACCGAGACCGGTGTCGATATCGTCCACGTGCCTTATCGCAGTAGCGCGCACGCGGTGACCGACATCATCGCCGGGCGCATCCAGATGCAGTTTGCAACGATTCCACCGAGCCTGGAGCTGATCGCGACGGAGCGGCTGCGCGCGATCGCGGTGTCCGGCGCGCGCCGGTCCACCACGCTGCCCAATGTGCCGACGGTTGCCGAGCAGGGCTTGCCCGGCTTCGAGGCGACGTTGTGGATGGCGCTGGTGATGCCGGCGAAAACACCGCCAGAGATCGCGCAGAAGTTCAACGCCGCGCTCAATGCCGTGCTGGCGCAACCCAAGGTGCGCGATGCGTTGCTGGTTCAAGGATTGGAACCCGAGCCCGGCACGCCGGAGGCGCTGACGGCGCGCATCAAGGTGGAGATGGGCAAGTGGCGCGACGTGATCGTGAAGGCGGGGATCAAGGCGGACTGATCGAGGAGGGGGCCTGTGCCGTCCCGCGATAGAACGACCCCAGACACTGCGCTAAGGACAGATCGCAGAATAACCGCTACGAGTTCCCCGGTCTGCGTGGGCTGATTGTATAGTTCCATTCGGGATGGAAGTAATCGCCGAAAAGCTTGACCGCCGCCAACTCGGCTTTGCTGACCTTGATGCCTTTCTCATAGGTTCGCGTGTCGACGGCGCAGTCGATTTTCAATCCGGTTTTTGTCGTGGTCGCGCCGATCAGCTCGACCACGGCAAGGCGATCGGTCAGCGGCCGC
>CAMDPA010000329.1 GCA_945903565.1 Devosia equisanguinis
CCGCGCCTCGAACTCGGCGGCGGTCTTGGGAAAATCCCGCCACAGATCATCCGACTTATGCTGTGTCATGGCGCCAACTCCTGGTTGTCGCCGGTAGACCATGCAATTGCGCTGAATTTGAGGGACCTGAGGCAAGGGGATAGGTATGCTTCTGCTGTGCAAAGGCGCCACTGGAGAAGGCGAGCATGCCAGCAAGGACCGCCAACGACATTTTTTTGGTTATTGCGCTCATGGTCTCCATCCTTCGCTTATTTACAGACCTGCCATTCGAGTGCTGTCGTGGCATTCCATTTCTGTAGCTGGAGCGAAGGCTGATTGACCAATACCGAGGTACTATCGGCTTCATGCGGGATGGCTATCGCGTGCGACAGCGGGGGGCCCTTGCCTTCACCGATCGCGCGTCGTCCGCGAGAGGGCATGGATCAGCGGACCAACCTTGAACTGCAACGCGGCCCATGCGCCCGTGCCCATCGCCAAGCGGGAACAGTGCCGCCCCGAAAATGGCCTGCCTACTTGGGCTGGCTCTGATCCAGCGCGTTGCGCTTGGCGATCAGGCTGTCGATGGCCTGCTTCTGCTCGGCGGCGGAAAGCGGCTGCCTGCCCCCCTCCACCGGCGCCTTCTTCAGGGCCAGGTCGGGCAGTTCGGTCGACACGGATTGACCACATGCGGAAACGGCGATGGTCGTCAAAGCCAACACAAGGCCAAGCCCAAAGTTACGGCTGCAAGCGGCGCCACACCGGCGCCCCCACCCTGCTCTCGCTAACCTTGTCCAACCTGCGGCCATTGATTGCTTTGACCTCACTACTGCACTGTAATATCGTATGATTTGTTCTATTACCTTAGGACACTAGGCGGTTTTGCTGCCCCTGGGACCACGTATCTCCCTTGGAATTGTGGCCCTGCCAAGTTCTGGACCCGTGGTTCCACAGAATACATGTCGCGGACATACATCCCGTCTTGCAAGAGATCATTTGCCAAGAGATCGCACCATGCAGAAATCACTCGGCACCGCTCTCGTCACGTCCGACCTCTCGGCATACCAGATCAAGGACCCCATGGCGTTCGGGCGCAATATGCTCGAACTCATGGAGACCGGCGGCAAGGTGATGGCCGAGCTCGTCCAGAAACAGGGCGCGCAGCAAACCACCCCGACGATGAACCCGCTGCAGGGATCGTCGGATATCCCTGAGTCCGCCCGCGCGATCGCCACGATCTGGCAGACCTTGCTCTCCGACCCCGCCCGCCTGTCCGAAGCGCAGGGCGGACTTTATGCCGAATACCTTCAAATCTGGCAGAACGCGCTGCACAAGCTCTCGGGCATCGATTCCCATCCGGTGGCGGAACCCGAAGCCGGTGACAACCGCTTCAAGGACCCGGAGTGGAACGCCAACGCCTACTTCGACTTCTGGAAGCAGAGCTACCTCGTCACCGTCCGCTGGGCCGAGGACCTACTCGAAAGCACCAAAGGCCTCGACGACCGCGCCCGCCATCAGGCGGAGTTCGCGTTGAAGCAGATCGCCGCCGCGATCTCACCCTCGAATTTCCCCACCACCAATCCCGAAGTCGTGCGCACCACGTTCTCGACCAACGCCGCCAATCTCGTCGAGGGCATGAAGCAACTGCTGGCGGATCTGGAAAAATCGGACGGCCAGCTCAAGGTCAGCCAGACCGATACCACCGCCTTCGAGGTTGGCCGCAACGTCGCGATCCAACCCGGCAAGGTCGTCTTCCAGAACGACCTGTTGCAGCTCATCCAGTACACGCCGACGACGGAGAAGGTGCGCGCGATCCCGCTACTGATCGTGCCGCCGTGGATCAACAAGTTCTACATTCTCGATCTCGGCCCGGCGAAATCCTACATCAAGTTCGCGGTCGACCAAGGCTTCACGGTGTTCGTGGTGTCGTGGGTGAACCCGGACGAGCGTCTCAAGCACAAGACGTTCGAGGACTACATGCACGAGGGCATCCTGGCCGCGGCCGATGCCGTCAAGCGCGAGACCGGCGAGAAGAAATGCAACGTGCTCGGCTATTGCGTCGGCGGTACACTGCTCTATGCGACGCTCGGCTATCTCGCCGCCAAGAAGGAGGAGGAGCCGTTCAACGCGGTCACGTTCCTCACCGCACAGGCCGATTTCACGAAGGCCGGCGATCTCAAACTGTTCATCGACGATGCCCAATTGAAGAGCCTCGACGAAATGATGGCCCAGAGCGGTTATCTCGAGGGCTCGAAGATGGCGACCGTGTTCAACATGCTCCGGCCGAAGGATTTGATCTGGCCGTACATCGTCAACAACTACATGCTCGGCAAGAAGCCGTTCCCGTTCGATCTGCTCTACTGGAATCAGGATTCGACGCGGATGCCGGCGGCGAACCACGCGTACTACCTGCGCGAGTTCTATCACGAAAACCGCCTCGCCAAGGGCGAGATGTCCCTCGGCGGTGTAAAGATCGATCTGAAGAAGGTGAAGCTGCCGGTCTATCATCTGGCGGCTCGTGAGGACCACATCGCCCCGGTGCAGTCGGTCTATACCGGCGCGCTGCTGCTCGGCGGCCCCGTCGAGTTCGTGATGTCGGGCTCGGGCCACATCGCCGGTGTCGTCAACCCGCCGGACCCCAAGCGGGTGAAGTACCAGTATTGGACCAACCCCGACCGCGTCGACAATCTCGACGAGTGGATCGAGGGCGCCAAGGAGACGCCGGGTTCGTGGTGGCCACACTGGGCGGCATGGCTGACCAAGCACTCGAAGGGTCTCGTCGCCGCGCGCACACCCGGCGCCAAGCTCGGCGCGATCGAGGACGCCCCGGGCAGCTACGTCAAGGTGAAGGGGAAGTAGGGGGGCAGCCCTCTCGGCCGGCGTCCCGCTACGCAGCCGCCTTCTTCTTGAGCGCGGCTTCCACTATGTCCTGCAAATCGATATGGCCGCTGCTGCAATCGCGGATCGCATGCGAGAACGTTTTGTGGCCGAGTTGGATCACGTGCTTGCCGAGTTCCTTCACGACGAACTCGATCGGCGGCACGAAGTCCTCGTCGCATGAGACGACGACGGCCACGTCGAATATGTCGTACACCGCATCCGCGATCGGCACGCCGTCGGAGGTATATTGCGCCGATCGCAGCCGTTGCGGCGTCCGGCGTAGCAATGGGAACGTCGTGTAACCGAATTTACGGTTCAACTCGCTGACGAGAAGCGCCCGTCCCGCCGCATTCTCCCCCCGCCAAGCCGCAATCTCGTCGGATACGCGCTTACTCGCCTCCTGCTTCAATTCGGCATCGACCGGCGCGCCCTTTGTGCCAACGGCGGCCGTAATTTCCTCCATGATCTTCCGCTTCTTGAAAGCCTGAAACGGCATCGTGATGCTTTTTGCGCTGCCATCCTCGATCTTCTCGAGTAGATCGTAATAATCTTCGCCGAAATAGGAGCCATAAACATTGCAGCCCCGATAAACGATCAAATGATCCTTGAATTCGGACCGCGCGGCAATAGCTTCAACAACGACTCCCGGCAACGCGTCCCAATCGACACCGCCTTTATCGAGCCGCGCCCAATCCAGCATCAGATTCGAGCAATCGACGAAGATCTTGACATGCAAGGGGGGCCGCGGCGGCGCCTGCGCCTTGCTTCTTGCTATAGGCGCCTCTGGCTTCGGAGCAGCTTCTCCGACCGCAGCTGTATCCTTTGCCGAGGCTGCCGCAAGTGGCCGGCCCAGAACCTGCCGGTAGGCCCGCGCGGTCACGAGCGACTGAACATACACCTGTTGCGGGCTGAACTTTGCCGCCAGCCTTGCCTTGACGGCACGATGCCGCCTTGCCAGAACGCCGTACGCAATCGCCAGTGCGACAGAAACACCACATGCGACGTAAAAAGCGATGGGGCTAGCGGCTATACCGTTTGCCCCAGCAAACAGCGCCTGCAGAAACGCCTCCCAGTCCATACCGGCCCCAACCCCTGCACGCACATCAACCCGAATTGCTGTTCCGGAGGTTATCCATTCCGCGCTCGAAAGCAACGGCCAAACGGCCGATACCGCAATGCTGCACTATTCGGGGACCGGCTTCTCATAAGGTATTGTTTCACGTGCGAGTTTCACCAGGTGCCGCGCAGAACCGGTGCGCTGCTCCTCCAGGATATGCCCGACCAATCCTCCGCATCGTGAAACTACCGCGATTGCCCGCACGATCTCGGGCGCGAAACCGATTTCCAGCAGCAGCGCCGCCAGCGCACCGGTGGCATTGAGCGTCACGTGCCGCCCCGCCGTCCCGTCGATCACAGCGGCCAGCTGCAGCCGGAGCTGCACATAGCGACCGTCGAGGCCGTTCTCCTTGGCCACCTTGAGCAGCGGCGGGGTACGCGGATCGTCGGGCTTGTGAAGCTTATGTCCGAACCCCGGCACCGCCTCCTTGCGATGACGATGATCGACAACGACGCGCCGGCACCACGCCGCCTTGTCCTCCTCCTTCACGCCTTCCACCAGCAGCGCCGCGCACCCCTCCATCGTGCCCGCATGCACGCTGCCGACCGCCAGCAGCCCCGCCGCGATCGACACCTGGATCTGATCGGGCACGCTCTCCGCCATCAGCCGCGAGACGAGCGCCGCTGGGGTAAACCCGTGCTCCATCAGCGTGACGAGACAAGCGTCGAGCACGCGCGTTTCCGCCTGCGTCGGCATCCGCCCGACACTCAGGAAATAGAACACCTCCGTATAAGTATGCTTGCCGATCAGCTCGTTGACGAGATCGCGCCCGCGCACCGTCACGCTCGTCGCATCCGCCGTCGCTATGTTTGTTATTGGACCTTCCATCAGCATGCTCCCGCACGTGAGAAATCAGAAGTCAGAAGTCAGGAAGAAGTTCCGACGCCGAGATGTGCGGCACCGCCTACTGCCTACTGCCGAACTACTTCGCCTTCGCAATAATGCCCTTGATGGCCTCGACCACTCCCGCGTCCAGCTTGGTCGCCTGCGCCACGGCCTCCTGCACTTCCGCGCCCGTCGCCGGACTCAACTGGAAACCGGCCTTCTCGATCTCCGCGACGAACGCCGCATCCTTCACCATCCGATCGAACGCCGCCCGCAGCGCCGTCACGCGCTCGGCCGGCACGCCCGGCGGCAGGATGAACGAACGCCCGACATCCACGTTCGACGCCATGAACCGCGACACCGCTTTCTGCTCGGGCGTCTTCGCAATATCATTCGCCAGTACGACGTTCGGCAGGTCCTTCTCCTTGACGCTGCCGAACTGCACCAGCGGCACCACGAACCCCGTATCGAACCAGTTCTTGCGCAGCGTCTTGAAGATCGTCCAGCTCACCGTCATCGCCGAGATCTCGTTGCGTTCGAGCGCGGTGAACATCGGGTTGATGCCCTCGTACCCCTCAACCGTCTTGAGCTTGACCGGCTCCATCCACCGCAGCAACGCCGGCAGCATCGACGTCGGCGACCCCGGCCCTGACGCGCCCACGACGACCTCCTTGTCGCGCAGTTCAGCGTAGCTCTTGACGCCCGTGTCCGCCCGTGCGGCCAGCACGTTGTTGACCCGCTCGATCGCACCCAGCCAGACGAACTCGTTGACCTTGTACTTGATCTTGTCCGCGTCGATCACCGACGCCAGCGCAACCGAGTCCGACACCATCGCCATCACCAACCCGTCGCGCTTGGCAACATTGTAGAGATGATTGCTTGCGACGATTCCGCCCGCCCCCGGCATGTGCTGCGGCACGATTTGCGGCTGCCCCGGAATGAACTTTCCCAGGTGCCGCGCCATGATCTGATTGTAGATCGAATAGCCCCCACCCGGCCCAAACGGCACGATCGAAGAGATCGTCTTGCCCTTGTAGAACTCCTCCACCGGATCGGCCGCGGTGGCGACACCCACCGGCAGCAGCGCGAAAGTCAGCGCGACGCCCAGCGCGCGCGAAGTGCTCATCCGCATTCGTTCCACCCTTGACTTTCGTTGACGGCGTTTCACTTTAGCGCACTGCTTCTCGATCTCGGTTGTCGTTCGCTACGTGAGCAGGGCCGCGGCCCTGCACCCGCCCGGGGAAAGCATTCCCCGGACCCCTTCCTTTTTTTGTACAAAAGAGGGTGGGTCTGGGAGGTCTCCTCCCAGCGGGGTGCGGGGCTGGCCCCGCTCGCGAAGCGAATTGAGACCAAACAACAAACGGAACACTAGAGCATTTTCCACCTGATCTGGGTCGCTACCCGTATCCGGCGTGGCGAAAGTAGTTCGCGCACTCGTCGGGTGCAAACGTCTTGATGAGGCGGCCGATCAGCTTCATCAGCGCCTTCACGGTGCGGGCCGCGCCCTTGCGCAG
>CAMDPA010000330.1 GCA_945903565.1 Devosia equisanguinis
CGCGAACCTATGAGAAAGGCATCAAGGTCAGCAAAGCCGAGTTGGCGGCGGTCAAGCTTGTCGGCGATGACTTCCATCCCGAATGGAACTATACAATCAGCCCACGTAGACAGGAGAACTCGTAGCGGTTATTCTGCGATCTGTCCTAAGGCTTCAAATATGCTCAAGGCTCACGACACGGTTGCCCTGACGCGTGACATTCCCGAGCAGGGATTGAAGGCTGGCGATCTGGGCGCGATCGTCCATGTGTACACGGACGGACAAGCGTTCGAAGTGGAGTTCGTATCGCTCACGGGGCAAACGCTTGCACTTGCTACTTTGCCGACAGACGCCATTCGGCAAGTCCGCGATCGTGAAATCGCACATGTGCGGCAGGTGGCATAGGTCGTTGGGTTTCGACCAATGGCCTCAACCCAACCTACGCCACATACGGCCTTACCGTATCCGCCAGCGTCGTGCGCCACATCAGGCGCACCTGATCGGCGGGGAAATCGCGGCGGGCGTGCACGCTGGTGCGGTTGTCCCACATCAGCACGTCGCCCTTTTTCCAGACGTGGTCGTAGCAGAACTCGTCCTGCTCGATGAAGTCGTAGACCCGCTCGAGGATTGCTTCGCTCTCGGCTTCGGGCACGTCGATCAGGTGCTGGCTCATCAGGCGGTCGAGGTAGATCGCCTTGCGGCCGTTGTCGGGGCAGGTGCGGATCGTGGGATGCACCGCGTGGCTGCGCGCCTTCACCGCGTTGGGGTCGCCCTTCTTAGTACTGCCGTAACTGAACGCGTTATAGGCCTTGCGGCCTTCGAGCGCCGAGCGCAGATCGGCCGGCATCGCGTCGTGAGCCGCCATCAGGTTGGAGAACACGGTGTTGCCGCCCCACGTCGGCACCTCGACGGAATAGAGCAGCGTCGCCTTGTGCGGGGTCTCGCGGTGGATCGTGTCGTGGTGGAACCACATCTCGCCGTCGGGCAACGAGCCGATCGGCTCGCCGTTCTCGCGGATGTTGGTGATCAGCATGATCTGCGGCAGCACCTTCTTCTGCCCGGACGTGTGGAACTCCGCAGGCCGATCGTACGCGCCGCAGTCGCCGAACTGGCTGGTCGCGCGCACGAGGTCGGGCTGCTCCAGCTTCTGCCCGCGGAACAGAACCACACAATGGTCGCAGAAGATCTTCCAGATCTCAGCAATCGTCTCCTGCGGGATCTGCTGGTTGAGGTCGATCCCGAGGATCTCCGCCCCAGTGTGCTTGGACAGCTTGCGATACTCGACCTTGGCCATGTGACGTTCTCCCATATCAGGGTATGGCGGCTCCCGCGCTTTCGGCTGGCGGTAGTTCGCGCGTTGCTTATGATGCCCATCGTAGGAAAAGCGGAGCCGCGGTCAAGTTGCTTCGCGATCTAAGTTTCAGGAGCCCACCCATGATCGACCTGCACTACTGGCCCACGTCCAACGGTCACAAGATCACGATCTATGTCGAAGAAGCCGGCATTCCCTACAAGATCTTCCCCGTGAACATCTCCAAGGGCGACCAGTTCAAGCCGGAATTCCTGGCGTTCTCGCCCAACAACCGGATGCCCGCGATCATCGACAACGCGCCCGCAGACGGGGGCGCGCCGATCTCGGTGTTCGAGTCCGGCGCGATCCTGGTCTATCTCGCCGAGAAGACAGGCAAGTTCATGCCCAAGGACGTGCGCGGCAAGACCAAGGCGCAGGAGTGGCTGTTCTGGCAGATGGGCGGCCTCGGGCCGATGTCGGGCCAGCGCGGGCACTTCATCAACCAGGCGCCGCAGCCGGCCAACGCGTATGGTCTGGAGCGCTACTCGAAGGAGACCGATCGTCTCCACGCCGTGCTCGACAAGCAGCTCGCGGGCAAGGACTACATCACCGGCGACTACTCGATCGCCGACATGGCCTGTTATCCCTGGTGCGTCTCGGCCGGCCGCTACGGCACCACGTACGAGAACTACGCCAACATCCGCGCGTGGATGGCCCGCATGGCCGCCCGCCCTGCCGTGGCCAAGGCCTACGACATCGGCAAGCCCTACGAGAGCCAGCGCGCGTCCGACGAGGAAGCCAAGAAGGTGCTCTATGGCCAGAGCGGCGACACTGTGAAGAAGGCTGGGGGCTGATTTTCACAGGTTGATACGAGGAAGCTGTGGACAAGCTGCCGGAGGCCGAATTGCACTTCATCCTCATGTTCTTCGTTTTACTGTTGCTGCTGGCGATCCTGTACCGGATCTTCAACGGCTTGCCGGTGCTGCCGCGCGCGAAGAACGACTGGGGCGTGCCCGACAACGAGGATCCGCGCATCGCCATCGCGGCCATGATGTATGCGGTGGCGGTCGAGGATGGTCCGCTGACAAGCGACGAGGAGCGGCAGATCCTCGGACTTCTCACCACGACCATCCGGCTCGAACCGGGGATTGCCCGCAAATGTCTCGCCGGCGGCCGGAAGCTGTCGCAGCGCGTCACGGGCGACCTCAACTCGCGCCTGCATCAACTCTCGATGCCGATCGGCCGGCAATGCAGCCCGCAGGAAAAGCAGGATGTAATCGACATCCTGCACACCGTCGCCGGGCGGACTGGAGAAAGCGTGATGAGCGTGCGCGATGGGTTAGGCCGGTTGTCGGCTTCGTTGCGCAACGGGTAGGGCCGCATGGAGACGGCATCGTCGCCCGCCACACTGCTCGGCGCATTCGTACTGACGTGCTTCCTGATCGAGCTCACGCCCGGACCGAACATGGCCTATCTCGCCGTGCTCTGCGCGAGCAAGGGCAGGCGCGCGGGTTTGGCGGCGACGGCGGGAATTGCGCTCGGGCTGCTGCTGGTCGGGCTTGGCGCGGCGCTTGGGCTTGCCGCACTGATCTCGAGCTCGCGTACCTTGTATCAGGCTATGCGGTGGACCGGCGTGCTGTACTTGTTGTGGCTCGCCTTCGAGGGCTGGCGGGAGGCCACCGAGACGTCACCCACAGCCACCGACGGCAGCGCGCCCGATGCGACCTATTTCACGCGCGGGCTGATCACCAACCTGCTCAACCCGAAGGCCGTCGTTTTCTACGTTGCCATTCTGCCGACGTTCGTCGATCCCACGCGCGGCGTGCTTGGCCAGACGGTCTTGCTGTCGGTCGTTTACGTGCTGATCGCGACAGCCGTCCACTCGATGCTCGTGATCCTGGCAGACGCCGCGCGCCCGTTGCTCGAGGACCCCGGCAGCAGCCGACTCGTGCGGCGGTTGTTGTCCGTTGCGCTCGCCGGCATTGCGCTTTGGTTCGCGGTCAGCACCGCGCCGAAATAGTTTCTCGTAGTCTGGGTCAAGCACTTGCGCGACCCAGCAATCTACGGAAACGCGGGAAATGTTGGGTCGCGCGAAATGCTTGACCCAACCTACAAATTCAAGGCGCCACGATCTTCTTCAGGCGCTCCTGCACGGGCTTGGGCGTCGCGTACATCTCGGCGAGCAGCTTCTGCATGGCGGCGCCATCGGTCGCGGTCGGGTCCTCGCCCGCGCTCGCCTTGCGGAAGTCGGCGCGAAAATCCGGATCGTTGGTCGTATTGATGAACGCCTTGCGGATCTCAGCCGCGCGCTCGGCGGGAACGGCGGGCGGCGCAAGATACGGCCGGCTCAACGACAACGGCGCGGCAACGATGCGAAGCAACTGCTTGTCCGCCTCGGCCGACACAAGGTCGGACGCCAGCGGCATATCCGGCAGCTTGGGGTGCTTGGCGAGCCCGATCTGCACGAGCAGGTTGACCTTCTTCTCCGGTAGCCAGCTCGGCTTCGATGCGTTGAGGCTCATCCAGCCGAACGCGCAGCGGCCATCGACTTCGCCGCGCTCGATGGCGACCAGCGTCTCCTGCGTACCGAGATAGCCGGTGATGACCTTGAACTTGGTGCCGAGCAACGCATTGAGCACCAGCGGCTCGGTATCTGTCGCCGACGCCGCGCCTGTACCCGCGACCGTGACGGTGCGCTCCTTGGCGTCGTCGACGGTGTTGATCTTCGAACTTGTCGATGTCGCGCAGAACGTGACGTCCTTGTCGAGCGCGCCGACCGCGGTGAAATCGTTCATCGTGTAGGTGATCTTGCGGCCGCCGATCATCGGCTCCAGCAGCGGGCCCGACGCGAAAGCGCCGATCGCGGTGCCATCGCGAGGTGCTGCCTGGATCAGATGCTCAAGTAGTCGAACGCCACCGGCGCCTGGATAAAGTTGCACGACCACGCTGGGATTGCCCGGCAAGTGTTTGCCCATGTGCCGCGACATGATCCGCGCGCCGACATCGATGCCGCCGCCCGCGGTGCCGCCGACCATGATCGTTACTTGCTTGCCTTTGAAGAAGCCGTCGGCGCTCTGCGCATTCGCCGTGCCGCCGATTGCCGCCAGACAGAGCAAGGAGGCGAGCGACGTTTGCATCCGTATCGAAAGGTGCATGGTTTCCTCCAAAGGCCAGACGTGTTGTTTCCCGCACTGTGCCACGCACGGTCGCTGGTGCCAATGCGCGCAATGATTTGCACGCATCGGCAATGGGTATTGCCGCCCTTCGCTCCGCGCGTAGTATCGCGCCAACATGCAACAGCGAGAGGCCCACCATGATACCCGTCAAGCGGCTCGGTCATGCCACCTACATCACGCCCGACGTGGCGCGCGTCACCGACTACTACGAGCAGATCATCGGCTTCGAGGTGGTCGAGCGCAGCGCGACGCGCTCCATTCTGGCGAGCGCGATGGGACAAGAGGCGCTCGTGTTCGAGCACGGCACGTCCACGCATTGCCCCCGGCTGTCGTTCGGCGTCGCGCCGGATTTCGATCTCGCCGAGGCCGCCAAGCAGTTGTCCGCGCTCGGCATCACATCGCAGTTGCGCAGCGGCATCACGCCGGGCATCGCGCGCTCGCTCGTGTTCACCGATCCCAAGGGCACGCTGCTCGAGCTGTTCACCGACTATAAGCCGGTGACGGGCACGCGCGCGGGCCGCGGCATTGCGCCGTTGAAGCTCGGGCACATCGCGTTCAATGCGGAGAGCGCGCAATCGATCACCGACTTCTACTGCAATACGCTGGGCTTTCGCGTCTCGGATTGGATCGACGACGTATTCGCGTTCCTGCGCTGCGGACCCGACCATCACACCTGCAATTTCATCAGCGGCCCGGCTGGCGTCATGCACCACATGGCGTTCGAGCTGCGCGACTGGGCGCACGTGCTGACCGCCTGCGACACGCTCGGCCAGAACGGCCGCACGGTGATCTGGGGGCCAGGGCGGCATCGCGTCGGCCACAACATCTTCGTGTACACGCGCGATCCCGACGACCACATCGTCGAGTTCTTCTGCGACCTCGATCAGATGAAGGACGAAGCGCTCGGCTACTTCGATCCGCTCCCCTGGCACGAGGACCGCCCGCAGCGTCCGAAGCAGTGGTCCTTCGTCACGGGCGCGCCGAGCTGGGGCCTTGCGCCATCGGAGGATTTCCGGCGCTCAGGCACGCGGCATCTGCCGAAGATGGGGCATTGACGCGATGATGCGTAGGCTGAGTCAAACGTCGAAGCGAGGCATCGCGTTCGCTCGTAGCACGGCTCCGCCACGACGCGATGACACGCCACCCAGCATTTCTCGGCGTCACGTGGATTGCTGGGTCGCGCAGCGCTGCTCGCCGCTTGCCCCAGCCTACGGGCGAGACCCTACCGCCGGCACAGAAGAACCGTCACGCGGCAGCTCTGCCCGGCGCGATTGGGAGTACATTGGCTGGATAGTTTTCTGACAGCGTAGCCGGGAGCGTCGCCGACCCTGAGGCTGCCACTGCGCCATGCTTGCCATGAACGCTGATCCTTGGCTTGCAGCACACCTTCGAAGGCTTGGCTCAATGCTGCCTCCCTCGTCGGGCCGGAAGCTTCACCAGTCAGCTCCGAACATTGCTGCGCATATGCGCCGGTTGCGGTCGCGCCCAGCACCGTGACGCAGGCAACGACCAACGTTGCGGCACGCCCGAGCTTCGCGCCGGGGTGGATCTCCGGCTGTGGCGCGGCGGGAAGCGCGCGCCTTCCATGAGCGATCGCAGCGCGATGTTGGATCTTCATGCTTGTCTCCTGGAATGAGCACTATGCTCTTGCGCTCTGCGCCTTGGGCGCGGCCACCATCTCGACGAGACCGCCGATAAGTGGCTTTCGATGAGCTAGAGCGCTTTCCACTTGATGTGAATCAAAACAGTTACAGGGGATTCCCTCGGACGCGCAAATCAGATTCGGATTCCACCGGCAGCAACGGCGGGGATCGCGATGGCGAAGGGATACTCGAAAGATCTCAGGGTGCGGGCCGTCGCG
>CAMDPA010000331.1 GCA_945903565.1 Devosia equisanguinis
GCTCGCGGCGTCATGAGTCTTCCCAGAGCGGACATGGCTGCCCCGGGGCACAGGTACGATCTCGCCCGCGTGCCGCACTTCAGCAATTTGGATCTCGTCTCTTGGTGCGTCGCACCAACTGCTTAGAGCCGCCCTTCTCCTTGTGTGACGGGTTTCGGCCGCCGGCCCCCCACGCACCTCACCACGCGCACGACCGGGCCGGCGTTCGAAAGCCGCCAGGGAACGAAGTCGCGGGGAGTGGGGCACCCGTCTCAGCGGGGGCTATGGGGATTTCGCTGGCGGTGTCGGTCCAGCGCCGGCTTTTTGAAGCTGGCGGCACCTGTGTAGTCGAGCACTGATACCTGTTTCGATGCCACTCCGTGCTCAGGACTCCGATCTTGCAGGCTCAAACGGTGTCCTTGCGATGCCATCATTGGTCGATCGGGCCGAGCGCCATCGTTGCCGGTCATCGACCAGCAGCATAGGCGAGCAGCATTCACGGGCGAAACGGGCGTGCGCGCGATCATGACGTGTCGATCCGGATCACCTTCGCCGGCACGGTCGGCTTGTTTCGCGGCGTCGAGCCAGCTTCGAACAACTCGATAATGACCATGCGGCCACCACAGCACGGACAGGGATGGACCGGCTTGTCGGGCGCCTCGGCGTCACCCGATGGCTGTTCCGGCTTCGTCGATCGAGGCGGCTGTGCCGGCGTCGCGATTGCAATCAACTCACGCGCCCGTGCCAGCGTCTCGGCCTTGGTCCGGCTTCTCGCCAGCAGGCCGTAGTGCCGGATCCGATGGAACCCCTTCGGCAGCACGTGCAGCAGGAACCGGCGGATGAACTCGCCGGGCGCTACTGTCATCGTCTTGTAACGCTCCGGGCCTTCGACCCGGTAATCCTTGTACTTGAATGTCACGCCGGTCACGTCGGCCGACACCAGCCGACTGGAGGAGATCGCGACGCGATGGGTGTAGCGCGCGAGATAGGCCAGCACTTGGCTGGGGCCGGCGAATGGCCGCTTGGCATGGACGTGCCACTTGGTCGTGTAGAGCGGCTCCAGCCACGCCTTGAAGGCAGCCTTGTCGGAGAGGTCGGCATGTTCGCCGAAGAACTGCAGGCGGCCGGCGGCGTGCGCCGCCTTCAGCATCGCCAGCATCTTGCCGCGGAACATCCGCGACAGTACCGGCACCGGCAGCAGGTAGTCCTCCGTGCTGCTGATCCACTTTGCTCCGTCCGGTGACAGTCCTCCCCCTGGCACGATCATGTGCACGTGCGGGTGATGCGTCATCGCGCTGCCCCAGGTGTGCAGCACCGAGGTGAACCCGATCTTGACGCCCAGACGCTTGGGATCGGCCGCGATGGTGAGCAGCGTCTCGGCACTCGCCTTGAACAAGAGGTCGTAGATCACGGCCTTGTTCTGGAATGCGATGGCGCCGATGCGTGGCGGCAGCGTGAACACGACGTGGAAGTACGGCGCCTCCAGCAGCTCGGCCTTGCGCGCCTCCAGCCACTCATGGGCCTGGCTGCCCTGACACCCGGGGCAATGCCTATTGCGACAGCTAATGGGCGTCGCCCATTAGCTGTCTTATGGGCAAAGCCAGTAATGGGGGGCTGGCGACCGTGACGGCCGGAGATTCCTGTGCATTCCTTCACTCGCGCTCTCCATTACGTATGACCCGTGCGGCCCCATCGGCTCGGCCAAAGTTGGCCGGTCACGAACGGGGACGATCATGTTGGAGACGTACTTCTCGGCATCGAAGATGCTGGGGCATTTGCGCAGCGGGCCGAGCGGACCATACCTCGACCTCTTTGCAGCGGCGCTGGAGCGGCAGTGCTATGGCCCCAAGACGGCAGTGCGCTATCTGCGGGCGGCGGCTCACCTCGGCCATGTCATGGCCGAGCGAGGCGCGAGCCTGACGGACATCGATCTGGCGGCGTTCGCCAAGCATCTGCAGACCTGCCGGTGTCCACGCGCCAAGGGCGGCCGGCGCAACCACCACACCATCTACGGTGCCAGGCTCTTCCACCGGCACCTCGTCGAGCGCGGCGTCTGCCGGCCAGCGGCCATGGCGGGAGCCCCCGCCGAGCCGATGCTGGTCGCCGACTTCAAGACGTGGCTACGCAAGCATCGCGGCGCATCCGATGCCACCGTCAGGCAATATGCCCGCGACGCCGCCGGCCTGATGACGGAGCTTGGATCCGACCCGGCCAGCTGGAGGCCGAGCGACATCCGCACCTACTTCCTGGCGCGCGCGAGCATTAGCGGTCGCGGCACGATCGAGAAGATGACGACGAACCTGCGGGCCTTCCTGCGGTTCCTCGCAGTCGCAGGTCGTTGCCCGGCGGGTCTCGACAATGCCGTTCCGGCTTACGCCCATTGGCAGCTTGCCGACATGCCGCGGTATCTGTCGGCCGAGCAGGTCAGCCGGTTGATTGCTGCCTGTGACGGCGACACCAATGCGCGCCGACGTGATCGTGCGATCATGCTGCTGTTAGCCCGCCTCGGCCTTCGGGCCGGCGACGTTGCGCAACTGCGTCTCACCGACATCGAGTGGCAGATGGGCTCGCTGCGGGTTACGGGCAAGTCGCGCACCGAGGTTCGCCTGCCGTTGCCGCAAGATGTCGGCGATGCGATCGCCGGCTATCTCGAATGCCGGCCGCCCGGTCGCAGCGAGGCTGTGTTCCTGCGCACGATCGCGCCGTGTCGGCCGTTCCTCAGAGGTGACGGCATCTCGACGGTGGTGAGGCGCGCAATGAAGCGGGCCGGCATCGTGTCGCCATACAAGGGCGCGCACGTCTTGCGGCACACCGCAGCGACCGAGATGCTGCGCCACGGCGTTCCGCTCGACAAGATCGGGCTTGTCCTCCGGCACCGCGGCATCGACACGACGGCCTATTACGCGAAGGCCGATGTCGCGCTGCTGAGCCAAGTCGCTCAGCCCTGGCCGGAGGCGCTCTGATGCTCAAAACCATCGGGACCTATCTCGCTCTGCGCCGCGCCACGGGCTTCGCGATGTCGAGCGCAGAGTGCCTACTGAAAAGCTTTGCCGCCTTCGCAGCCGAGCGCGGACAAACGCACGTCGAGACGCAAACAGCGATCGACTGGGCCGCGCTTGGACCATCCGTGGCAGAACGCGATGCAAGGCTCAGAGCCGTCTGTCGCTTCGTGCGCCATGTTCGGGTCGAGGACGTCGGGCACGAGCTGCCGCCCGCCAGTCACTTCGGCGCGCGCAAGAGGCGCCGAACGCCGCACATCTACACGGTCGACGAGATCAGTCACCTTATCGAAGCCGCGCTGCGGCTTCGGCCGATGGGTGGCTTGCGCCCGCACACCTATGCGACCTTGATCGCGTTGCTCTCGGCCACCGGGCTGCGGATCTCCGAAGCCCTCAAGCTGACGATCGCGGACGTGACCAGCGACGGCCTGCTGATCCGGGAGACCAAGTTCCGCAAGACGCGGCTGGTGCCGCTGCACGACACGGCGGCAACCGGCTTGCAGCGATATCTGGCCCGTCGTGGGCCCGGTGCAAAAGATGAGCCGGTGTTCGTCGACAAGCGGGGGCGGGCGCTCCGCTATATTGCGGTCAAAGAGACCTTCGACAGGCTGGTCGACAAGGCTGGCATCAAGCCGAGGTCGGGACGCCGGGCTCGACTGCACGATCTGCGGCACACGTTCGCGGTGCGTGCGCTGCAAGGCGGCCCGTCTGGCCGAAGCCGATGCGGGGCGCATATGGCGGCGCTAGCGACCTACATGGGCCACGTCAACATCTACGCGACCTACTGGTACCTCGAGGCCACTGCCGACCTGTTGCGCGATGTCGCCACGGCCGGCGAAGCGTTCATGTCCGAGGGGAGGTCAGCATGACGCCGATCGCTCCCCTCATCGAGACGTTCCTGCGCGACACCCTCGCTAGCCAGCGGGGCGCCAGCCGGCACACGAGCGACTCCTATGCCTCGAGCTTCCAGCTGCTGTTCGTGTTCGCCGCCGAGAGGCTCAAGGTCAAACCCTCGGCGCTGACGCTGGAGCAGATCGATGCGAAGCTCGTCAGCGCCTTCCTCGAGTATCTGGAGGATGTGCGCAAGAACGCGGCCGTGACCCGCAACGTGCGGTTGGCTGCGGTCAAGTCGTTCTTCCGCTTCCTCGAGTACCGGCAACCGGCCGCGCTGGAGCAGATCCGCCGCGTCCTGGCGATCCCGTTCAAGAAAACAGACACACGCCTCGTGCCATATCTTCTGCGCGATGAGCTGCAAGCCGTGCTCGACGCTCCCGATCCGGCGACGCGCGATGGCATCCGCGACCGGGCCATGCTGTACGTGGCGGTGTGCGCAGGGTTGCGCGTCTCCGAGCTGACGGGCCTCAAAGTCGATGACATCGACCTGCCGTCGATGAGCATCCGCGTGCTCGGCAAAGGACGGCGTGAGCGGACGTTGCCGCTGTGGAAGCCGGCGGCCGCTGCGCTGCGCTCCTGGCTCGCCATACGCGGGCAGGTCGCGACGCCCGAGGTGTTCGTCAACGCCCGTGGCGAGCCGCTGAGCCGATGGGGCTTTGCCTACCTGCTCAAGGAGCACGTTGCGACTGCAGCTCGAAAACTGCCGGGTCTCGTCAAGAAGCGGGTATCGCCCCATGTGCTCCGGCATACCTGCGCGATGATCGTCCTGCAGGCGACCGGGGACATCCGAAAGGTGTCGCTGTGGCTAGGCCACGCCACGCTGACGACCACCGAGGTTTACACGCGTGGCGATCCGACCGAGAAGCTCGACGCGATGGAGGCGATCGTGCCGCCCCACTTGCGCCGCGGCGTCTTCCAGCCCACCGACAAGCTGATCGCGCTGCTGAAGCGTGCTGCGTAATGGTGAGCTGGGCTGGTGGCGACCGCGCTGGAACGCGATCAAGTCGTCGCCTGCTCCCCATTACTGGCTTTGCCCATAAGACAGCTGCAATAGGAGATGGTCGTGTGCCCGCAGGCCGGGTTCGCACAGCGCGCAACGTATCCTCCGAGGGCTGCCGTGCGGCAGCCCTCGATCGCGCTCATCACCTTTATCTGCGCGTGTGTAATGTGGCCCCGCATGGAACGACGCCATGCGGGGCCGTGATCGCGGAAGATATCCGCAATCTCCAGCGTTTGCCGGGACACACTTGTCGCCGACTACTGCGGCTTGTTCTCCGTTGGAAGCAAAGGTGTCAGTAGATCGAGCGGGCTCGTCACCTCGCGCAGCACCTTGGTCGCCACCTGCGCATAGCGTGCCGTCGTGTCCAACTTCGCGTGCCCCAACAACACCTGGATCACGCGAATATCGACGCCTTGCTCCAGCAGGTGTGTGGCGAAGCTGTGCCTCAACGTATGCGGCGACACCCGCGACTTGATGCCGGCCGCATCGGCCGCTTCCACCACCGCCCGGTACACCGACTTGGTCGTCAGCGGCTGCAAGGGATCGCGCCCCTGGAACAGCCAGATCGCCGGCTGCTCGACCTTCCACCACTCCCGCAGAAGCGCCAGCAGCCGCGGCGACAGCATCGCATTGCGATCCTTCCGACCCTTGCCCTGCTCGATCCGCAGCAGCATGCGCGTCGAATCGATGTCGGATACCTTCAGGCGTGCAACCTCCGACACCCGCAGCCCCGCTCCATACGCGAGGCTGAGCGCGGCCTTGTACTTCGCGCCTCTGGCCGCCTCCAGAAGCAGCGCTACCTCCTCCATCGATAGTACGTTGGGCAGCCGGCGAGGTTGCTGCACCAGCCGGAGCAGTCGCAATGCCTCCGGCCGCTCCAGCGTCACGTTGAAGAAGAACCGAAACGCGGCCACCGCGCTGTTCATCGTCGGCGGACCAACGCCGGTCTTGCGCTGGTGCAGTTGGAACGAGCGGAGATCCTCCGCCGTCGCAGAGGGGAGCGAGGGCACGAGGAACGTTGAGAGGTTCTTAACGTGACGGATGTAATCGCTTTGCGTCTTCTCGACGAAGCCGCGGACAGTCATGTCCTCGATCATGCGGCGGCGAAGCGGGCTGATGGGCTTGGCGCTTGCGGTTGTATGACTTGCAGTCGTCGTGCTCATTGGGGTGCTCATGGTCTTCGAGGTTGGAGTGACTTCACCCCTCGACCCTCAAGACCGCGCACTTCCAATCCCGTTACCGCGCCATCCTGTTCGCATCACCCACTGCAAATCCGGCCACTACCGTTCCCCCCGTGCCACAGGCTGGCGCGTAGCGACTTTGTTCCGTGGGCGCAATCGGACGGCTCAGCCGCGAGAAGGGCGTCGACGTATTTCTCGATGCGCTTGCCAGGCTCAAGGAGCGGGGCGTTGCCGCCCGAGGAGTGATCAT
>CAMDPA010000332.1 GCA_945903565.1 Devosia equisanguinis
GAGTAGACGCTCTCGAAGGCGATCAGCTTGGGTACGTCGCGTGGCACACTCTTGAGCAGGCGCTCCAGATCAGCGGTGTCGTTGTGCTTGAAGATGTACTTCGGCCCGCCGCCGTGACGAATACCCTCGATCATCGAGGCGTGGTTCAACTCGTCGGAGAAGATCACGAGGCCGGGCAGCAATTTTGTCAGCGTCGACAGGGTCGCGTCGTTGGCGACGAACGCCGAGGTGAACAGCAGCGCGGATTCCTTGCCGTGCAGCTCTGCCAGCTCCTGCTCCAGCTCGACGTGGTAGTGCGTGGTGCCGGAAATGTTGCGCGTGCCGCCGGAGCCTGCACCGACCGTATCGATCGCCTCCTTCATGGCTTCGCGCACGACCGGCGATTGGCCCATGCCCAGATAGTCGTTCGAGCACCACACGGTGATGCGGCGCTCGGCGTCGTCACGGAAGTGAATGGCGGAGGGGAAGGCGCCGCAGTCGCGCTTGATGTCGGCGAATACGCGATACCGGCCTTCCTTACGAAGGGCATCGAGCGCGGCCGTGAAGCGAGCCTGATAGTCCATGTAGTGTCTCTTCCCCGCAGGATACCACCCGGTGCAGAGGGCCCCGCCCCAAGGGAGCCCACCGCGCCAGGTTAGAATTAGACTTTGACCAGCTCTAAGGATACGACCCCGAATGTCGCACGTCGAGTGCTCACGAGGAGTTGATCGGCGTCAACGGCCCGGGCGAGGCCTACGCGCCCGTAGGTCGGCGCTGAGCGCCATTCGCGCGAAGCCCGACATTTCCGATCGCTCGAAGGCGCACGCCGGGGCAACCGCAGGCTCCCAAAGTGCGGGTTGAGGGCCCGCGGCCCTCATTCGGGAGTATGAGGGGCGAATAGCTCCTCATATCGCGCGCCAGCGCGATCCCTCGTCATCTCGCCCATTAGTCCCTCAAGCGGACGATGGCCGAAATCTCGAGCAGGTACTCGGGCTTCGCCAGGCCGCTGACGATCAGCAGCGTGTTGGGCGGGTATTTACCGTCGGGATAGAGCGTCTTGAACAGCTCCATGCGGCCCTTCTGCCAGGCTTCGCGCTTGTCGGTGCCGACGAGGTAGGTCGTGTATTGCAGCACGTCCGTCTGGTCGCATCCCAACTCTTTGAAAACATTCATGAGATGCCCGAACACCACGGGGATCTGGCCGGCGAAGTCGGTGCCGGAGACGGGGGTGCCCGCCATGTCGGTCGAGGTCTGGCCGGCGACGTAGGCGATGCGGCCGCCTTCGGCGATGGCGACATGGGAGTACATGCCGGGCTTGGGTGCGCTCTTCGGATTGAGGAATGTAACGCCTTTGCTCATATCGTGGCTCCTGCGGTTGTGTTGGGGGCAGACCCCGCGTTGCTACTTGCCGCCGGCCTGCTTGATGATGTCGGCCATCGCGCCATAGCCGCGTTGCTGGGCGAGCTTAAGGGGCGAAGTGCGGGTGCGATCCGCAATGTTCGGATTGGCGCCGGCATCGAGCAGAAGTTTGACCGTGGTGAGATGATTGTGGTCGCCGTCGCCCAGGGTAATCGCTTCGATCAGCGCGGTCATGCCGAGATTGTTGACGTGATCGAGGGGCGCGCCGGCCGCGATCAGATCGGCCACGATCCGAAAATGCCCCAGATGTGCGGTGGCGATCAACGCGGTGCCGTCGTAGGGGCTGGTGATCGCCTTGGGGTCCGCACCCAACTCCAGCGCAAGCCGGACGAACTCCAAATCGTTATTGACCGCCGCGATGGTGATGATGTCGTAGCGCTGATGGTCCTTGGCCTTGGGATCGGCGCCGCCTTTCACCAGCGCGCGCGCGATCTCCTTCAGGCTGCGGTGAGCCGCGATCATCAGCGGCGTGCGGCCGGCGTCGTCCTTCATGTTGGGATCGGCGCCACCAGCGAGCAGGCGCTGCGTCTCCGCAAGATCCGAGCGAATGACCGCCGAAAGCAGGCCTTTGTACGCGCGGATATCCGTGCGGTTGGGTGGGGTTTGGGCGAGGGCAGGTACCGCCGACGACGCGAGCATCGCCATCGCCAAGAAAGCCATGCCACCTGCCGCCGGCTTGATGCTGGCGCCGATACCCATCACGCGGCCTCACGCGGTTTGATCCACACATGATTGTCGTGGAATGCAGCGCCGCCGTACGGGGCGGGCGAAAATGCGCTGGTGAGGGTGTTGATGCCCTCGCCGTCGGGGAAGGCCGTATTCGGCTGCACGCCCTCGACGATCACCACGCCACGCTGGACGCCGTCGAACGCCTGCGCCCACAATGCAATCGCGCCGCGCTCGTTGCCCATGCTGATCGCCGCTCCGTCGGAAAGCCCCAGGACCGAGAGATCCTCCGGATGCATCTTGGCGCGCGGCCGGCCCTCGCGCGAGCGACTCGTCGGTGTTTCGTTAAAGGAGGAGTTGAGGAAGCCGCGGGACGGGCTCGTCGCCAGCTTGAAGGGATGTTGCGTGTCCGCGTTCTCGTTGACGTCCCAGTGGCCGGGCAAGCGCGGAACGGTGTGTGCGGTACCGTAGTCGTACTTACGGCCCGTGGGCACGGTGGCCCAGTCTGGCTTGAAGCGGAACTTGCCGTCGGGCCAGCCGAAACCCTTGATGAAATGCGATTGCTCGAACGGCGGCTGGCAATCGAGCCACTTGTTTTCCTCGAGCTCAGCGAGCGTGCCGCGCTTGGAGGCCTTGAGCGTTGCGTCGATCAGTTCGCGCGGCGTCATGTCGAAGCCGGGATGACTGGCGCCCAGACGCTTGGCCAGCTCGGTGACGACATCGTGATTGTTGCGGCATTCGCCGGGCGCATCGATCAGCTTGAGACCGAGCTGGATGTGCTGATGGCCGCCGCCCTGATACACGTCATCGTGCTCCAGGAACATCGTCGCCGGCATTACGATATCGGCCATGCGTGCGGTTGCAGTCATAAACTGCTCGTGGACGCACACGAATAGATCGTCGCGCGCGAAGCCTTGCTTCACCAGCCGCTGCTCCGGCGCGATCTCGACCGGGTTGGTGTTCTGGATGAACAGCGCCGTGACGGGCGGGCCGCCCTTGAGGTCGGCGGGATCGCCGGTCAGCACGGGGCCGATGCGCGACTGATCGAAAATGCGGGTCGATGGATCGAACGCGTCGAGACCTTCGATCAGGGTTTTGTTCCAGCCGTAGATCCCGCTGTTGGAGATGAACGCGCCGCCACCCTCGTTGAGCCACGCGCCGGTCACGGCGGGAATGCACAGCGCCGCGTGCATGTTGTGTGCGCCGTTGCGCTGGCGGGCGAAGCCGTAGCCCAGCCGGAAGAAGGCGCGCGGCGTGATGCCGATGAGGTGCGCAAAGTTCTCGATCTCGGCGACGCTGAGGCCGGTGATCGCACTGGCCCATTCCGGCGTGTGCTGCCGCACGTGCTCTTCGAGCTCGCGGGGGCAATCGGTATATTGCTCCAGATAGGCCCGGTTCGCGTGTCCGTCACGGAACAGCACGTGCATGACGGCGCAGGCGAGCGCACCGTCGGTGCCCGGGCGCAGCACGAGGCCGATGTCGGCGGCGTCGATGGTGCCGTTGCGATAGATGTCGATCGCCACGATCTTGGCGCCGCGTTCCTTGCGGGCGCGCGTGGCGTGCGTCATCACGTTGACCTGCGTGCTGACGGCGTTGGTGCCCCAGATGATGACGAGATCGGATTTCGCCATCTCGCGGGGATCGCTGCCGGTGAGGCGGCCGGTGCCGGCGATGTAGCCGGTCCAGGCCAGCGTGGTGCAGATCGAGGAATACTGCTGGGCGTAGCGCTTGACGTGGCGCAGGCGGTTCAACCCGTCGCGCATCACGAGGCCCATGGTGCCGGCGTAGTGATAGGGCCAGACGGATCCAGGACCGTGGCGGTGTTCGGCGGCGAGCAAGGCTTGCGCCGTGATGTCGAGTGCGTCGTCCCAGGAAATGCGCTCGAACTGGCCGGAGCCCTTCGGTCCCGTGCGGCGCAGGGGATGCATCAGGCGGTCTTTGTGGTGGATGCGCTCGGCGTAGCGGCCGACCTTTTCACACACGACGCCAGCGGTATAGGTGTGCCGCTTGTCACCCCGCACACGCCCGATCTTGGTGGGCGACAACACCTCGACTTCCAACGCACACACCGACGGGCAGTCGTGCGGGCAGGTCGAGCTGCCGATGCGGGGCATTTCGGTCATCTTAGGCACCTCCGGGCGCGCGCGTGTACAGCAACGTACCTTGGCGCCGAAGTTATCCCAGTTCGCAGGGCTGCGAAAGCGATCCGCTGGTCGCTTGCTTTGGGACGCTTCCGCGTTAACGAGTTAACCTTCGAGCAGCCGGCCGAACAACATGCAACGCACCTCGACGATACCATCTTCGACGATGTCGCCGCGCACGCATTCGGGGTCGGCGACCACGTCGAAGGTCGCTCCCACGCTGCCGACCAGCAGCCAATGAAACGGCGTCGACGTCACTTCGTTGACCAGCTTGCGATGCTCGACGACACGGCCCGTCAACAGAACTTCCGAAGTGCGAGGGGCGGCGTCATCCTCGATGTTGGCGAACTGCCCGACCGGCACGAACGCTTGCGGCCCCAAGCGAATGCCGTGGCCGCCCGCATCCGCAGCGGCAAACCCGGCCTCGTCGGCGAAGGCACGAACCGACTGTGCAAAGCCGGTGAGCCGGGCATGTGCGCGCAGTGGCAGCTCGCGCTCGGCATGAACGGCAAAATCAACGGCGTCGAAAACCAGAGAATACTGATCCGCCGCGCCGTCGTCCAAGACGAGCCGCGCCAGAAACGCGCCTTCGAATTCGTTGTCGCCAGGCCGCGTGATGCACTCGGTGATTTCGACCGCCACTTCGCTCGTGCCTTCGAAGAACGGTGTGAGGCCGGCGATGTCGCGCGCGTCGTCCTCGGTGCCGAATGGGGGCAGATGGAACCAGATCTCCGCGCCGGTGCGCGACCGCCAGATCGAATAGTCGCCGGCGCTGCAATCAACACGCTCGATCGCATCGCGCGCCAGCCGCAACATGGCGTCCTGAAACGCATCCGCGCCGGTGAAGGCGAAGCCGATCGAGGAGAGATTGCTGGCCATGGCGTGTGCTCCTCACCGTGCGACCGTGCCAACAGCAAACCGCCGGCGGCAGTGTGCAATTACACTGCCGCCGGCGGCGCTGAAAGTCGAGTGGTGGCGGGCCCGGCCGCTCAGTAGGCGTTCGCGAACACGCGCGGAGATACCAGCGTGCGCACCATGATGTACAGGTCGAAGCCCAGCGACCAATGCTCGATGTAGTAGAGGTCGTAGTCGATCCGCGAGCGCATCTTTTCGTCGGTGTCGGTTTCGCCCCTGCAGCCGTTGACCTGGGCCCAGCCTGTGATGCCGGGCTTCACATTGTGACGCCGGGCATAGAGCGCGATCTTCGGCTCGAATTTCTTGTCGAGATTGGTGGGATGCGGCCGTGGCCCCACGATCGACATGGTGCCCAAGAGCACATTGATGAGCTGCGGCAGCTCGTCGATGCTGGTGCGCCTGATGAACCGGCCGACCTTGGTGATGCGATCATCGTTTCGTGTTGCCTGGCGCGCGCTCTCGCCGGATTCGGTGACCTTCATCGAGCGGAACTTCAGGATTTCGAACGTATCCTGATTGAAGCCGTTACGCCGCTGACGGAACAACACGGGCCCCGGGCTGTCGAGGCGGATGGCGATCGCAGTGGCGATCAGCACCGGAGACAATGCGATGAGCGCCACCGATGCGACGAGCACGTCCAGAATACGCTTGGAGATCACTTCGGTGAGCTGCAGAGGACCGCGGGCCACGCTGAATGTCGAGACGCCGCCGTTGCATTCCACCTCGAGTGCGGAAAACCGGTCGAGCACAGGCTCGGGCCCGAGATGGACGCGCGCGGGAACCGTCATGAAAGCGGAACCGCAACGGGCAATCCGACCCTCGTCCGACCATGGCACCAGGATGAAAACATCGTCGATGCTGGAACGGCGCACATGCTCGACAGCGTTCTTCAGAATGCCTTCCTCGTGGGTAGGGCGACCGGGGACGGCGGGGGGCGCCGCGTCGGAAGACAATACGTACACGCCTTCGATGCTCAAGCCGGAAAGCTTCAGGTTATGACGCTTCTCGAAGGCGACGATCCGGTCGCTGGTGCCGACTAGAGCATTTTCCACCTGATCTGGGTCGCTACCCGTATCCGGCGTGGCGAAAGTAGTTCGCGCACTCGTCGGGTGCAAACGTCTTGATGAGGCGGCCGATCAGCTTCATCAGCGCCTTCACGGTGCGGGCCGCGCCCTTGCGC
>CAMDPA010000333.1 GCA_945903565.1 Devosia equisanguinis
GCCGAGCATGATCGGCGCCGCCGGATCGACGCAGGTCGCGGTCTGATGGTGCTCGTTGAGCATCACCTCCACGCCCTCCTCGTCGGCGATGCACCATTCGTCGAGATAGCGGTCGTAGAGCGCCGCGCCCTTCGCTGGATCGTAGTTGCGGTTGGGCAGCGAAACGCGGATCGACTCGTACTCGTTCTCCGGCGGCAGATAGGGATAGGCGGTTTCGCTGAAGTGCCAGGCGCGCATGTGAGGTCTCCCGGTCTGGAGAAATAAGAGTCGTTCGCAGTTCAGCCCGCGATGAAGCCGAGGATGGTTTTCGCGGTCGCGTCGGTCTGCTCGATCTGCGGCACGTGGCCGGCAGCCGCGATGGTCTCGAAACGCGCGTTGGGAAGGAGCCGCGAATAGGCCGCCGCGTATTTGGCCGACACCAGGCCATCGCTCTCGCCGCGTAGAACGAGCGCAGGCATCGTGCAGCGATGCAGACGATGCAGCAGCTTGGGATTGTGCATGTAAGGCTCCCACGCGAGCAGCGCCATCGTCTCGCGCGCACGCACGGCGGCGAGTAGCTGTGCGTCGTTCATGCTGGCCGGATCGGTGCGGAACGTCTCCGGCGCGTGCCAAAGCAACGCCTGCAGCCTGTCGGGCGGCAGCGCGAAAATATCGGGAATATCGAGCTTGTCGACCGGTCCAACCTTGATGCCGACCGGGCCGATCAAAGCGAGATGCGAGAACCGCTCCGGCGCTTTGGTCGCCATCTCGGCCGCGATCCAGCCGCCGATCGACGCGCCGATCAGCGCCGGCCGTGCGAGCCCGAGCTTGTCCATCATTTCCAGATGAATGTGCGCGATGTCATCGCAGCTATCGAGCCAATCCGGCAGGCTCGATCCACCGAAGCCCGGATGCGTCGGCATCACCACCCGATGACCACCAGCGGCGAGCTTGGCGAAGAACGGATGCTGTGGCGCCGGCCCTTGTCCGCCGTGCAGGAAGAGCACCGGCCTGCCGCTGCCGATCTCGTTGACCTCGATCTTCGCGCCCGTGATGTCGAGCGTCGTTTGCTTCACGCCACCTGCTGCATCCGCCATGTGACTTGACCTCCAACCGCGTGGTTGTTGCTCACACGTAGGCTGGGTCAAGCACTTGCGCGACCCAGCATAGTTCCGGCTGCCGTGGAGTGCTTGGGCGCGCGTCATCTCGTCGTGGCGGAGCCGCGCTATGCGCGCACGCGATGCTCTGCAATCGATGCTTGACCCAGACTACGGTCGTCGTTGGTCTTTTGCGATTCATATCAAGTGGAAACCGCTCTGACTTGACAAAACTTAGAGATCGAAACAATTTGCGTGTCAATGCCGCAGGGCAGGCTTGCGGCCAAGGGGAGAACGTCGAATGAAGCTCCGTTTCAGGTTAGGTTTGGCCGCTGCTATTGTTGCCCTTGGCGGCCCGTCGCTGATCGCGACGTCGCACGCCGCAGACTACCGCATGCTGTCGAGCTGGGACCAGAACTACCCCATGCGCAAGCTGCTGGTGGAGCCCTTCATCAAGGCCGTGGCCGACGGCACCAAGGGCAGCGTGAACATCCGCCTGAGCGGACCCGAAACCGTGCCGCCCTTCGAGCAGCTGCAGCCTACCGGCGCGGGTGCGTTCCATTTCCTGTTCACACACGGCGCCTATCACTTCGGCACGACGCCGATTGCAACCGCGGTCGAAGCCTTCTCGGGCGGGCTCGCGGAGTGGCGCAAGGCCGGCGTGCGCGAGGAGCTCAGCAAACACTACAACCAGTTCGGCCTGACGCTGTTTGGTCTTGCCGTCTCGACGCCGGGCGCGGGCTACAACATCATTCTGCGCTCGCCCGTGAAGCCGACCGGCGATCTGCAGGGCTACAAGGTTCGCGGCACGCCGACCTACGGCGGCGTCTTCAAGATGCTCGGCGCCTCGCCCGTCGAGCTGCCCCCGGCCGAGATCTACACCTCGCTGGAGAAGGGCCTCGTCGATGGTGCGGCGTGGCCCACGTTCGGCATCGCGCCTTACCGGTGGAACGAGGTCGCGAAGTTCCTGCTGCGGCCGGCGTTCGGCACGACGACGCAATTGTTCTTCGCCAACACCGCGATGTGGGACAAGCTGTCGGCGGCGGACCGGGACGTCGTCATGAAAGAGGTCGCCAAGGCCGAGGACCTGTATACGAAGCTCTACAATGAGGTCACCGCGGCCGAGGAGAAAGAGCTCGTCGGCAAAGGCATGACGGTCGTGCAGATGGGCGACGCCCAGAAGGCCAAGCTCGGCGACGCCTGGTCGGACGGCCTGTGGGAGTTGACGGCGCAGAAGAACGCCAAGGACGTGGACGTCCTGCGCAAGTTCGGCGTCGCCAAAGCGCTCGCGAAGTAGGGTGTCTTCTCCCTCTCCCCCTGATACTCCATGAGGGGGAGAGGGTCGGGGTGAGGGGCGGCAACACGCGGTGTGCCATTTGCCACTGGCTTTCAGCGCAAGCGGCCGCCCCTCACCCTAACCCTCTCCCCTCTGAAAGGAGGGGAGAGGGAAATCGCGCTCGACATCGAAATTGCGTGGGGGAAAGTTGATGTCGAGCGACGTGACCGTGAAACAAGAGCGTGCCGGCGTTCTGCACCACTTCGGTCGCGCGCATGATGTCCTGACGCAGGTCTCCTATCAGCTCGCGATTGTCTGCCTCGGCGTCATCGCGGTGGTCTACTGCTACGAGGTCGTGCTGCGCTATGCCTTCAACGCGCCGACCACCTGGGCCAATCCGCTCGTCTCCTATCTCCTGTGCGCGCTGATCTTCCTGGCGCTGCCGGAGATGACGCGCACCTCCGCGCACATCAGCATCAACCTGCTGATCGATGCGGTCTCCGCCCCGCTCGCGAACGCGCTCAATCAGATCATCCGGGTGATTGGCGTCTTCGCCTGCCTGTTGGGCGCATGGATCACCGGCGGCGAAACCGGCGCGCAGTTCATCGGCAACATCTGGACGATCTCGTACTTCCCGATTCCGAAATGGCTGGTCTCGATCTTCATTCCGTACGGTTTCGTCAGCGCCGGCGTCTACTTCCTTCGGCAGTTCCTGGGCGACCGCGCCAAAGCCGACACCAGAGGGGTTGACGTATGAGCTGGGTCGTAGCCCTTGGAGCCGGCGTCTCGCTGCTGCTCCTGCTGCTCGTGATCGGCGTGCCGATCTTCGTCGCGTTCCTGATCCTCAACGTGGCTGGCGTGTTCGCGCTGCTGGGCGTGTCGGGCTTCGGCATGCTGGCCAACAGCATCTTCACCTCGGCAACGTTGACCGCGCTGACGGCCGTGCCGCTGTTCATCGTGATGGGCGAACTGCTGTTTCGATCCGGCGCGATGGAAGTGCTGCTCGATAGTCTCGATCGCCTTGTCGGCCGCATCCGCGGGCGGCAGTACGTGCTGTGTATTCTGTTGTCGGCGATCATCGGTGCTTTGTCGGGCGCGGCGATGGCGGTCGCGGGTCTACTCGGCAAGTCGCTGTATCCCACGATGGTGCAGCGCGGCTACGACAAGAAGCTCTCCGCCGGCTCGATCCTGGCCGGCGCGAGCCTCGATCCGATCATTCCCCCCAGCGTGCTCGCCATCCTGATCGCGACCATCGCGCAGATATCGACCGGTAAGTTGCTCGTGGCGGGGCTCGTGCCGGGCCTCATCCTGACCGTGATGTTCCTCGCCTACATCGGCATTCGCCTCGCCATCAATCCCGCGCTCGCGCCTGATCTGGCGGCGGAGGAAGACGGCAAGCCGCGCGGCAGCGTGTTGATGGCGTTCCTGCGGATGTTGCCGAGCGCCTTCATCTTTTTTCTCGTGATGGGTCTCGTGATGCTCGGCGTCGCAACGCCGACTGAGGCGGCCGCGACCGGCGTCGCCGGCTCCGCGGTGCTGGCCGCCTGCTATGGCCGGCTGTCGTGGCGCATGATCCACGAGTCCTTGGCGTCGGGCGTGAAGGTCTCGTCGCTGCTGCTTGTCGTGATGTGCTGCGCTGTGATGTTCAGCCAGCTTCTCACGTTCACCGGCGCGCCGCAGGCGCTGGGCGAGCTGGTGACGGAGCTGAAGCTGCCGGGCTGGTTGATGCTGACGATCATGATGGCGCTGCCGTTCGTGCTGTTCATGTTCCTCGACCAGATCGCGATCATGCTGGTGCTGGTGCCGATCTACAAACCGCTGCTTGTCATCTACGGCTTCGACGAGATCTGGTTCTTCACGCTGTTCCTGATCGTGGCGACGGTCGGCGGCATCTCGCCCCCGTTCGGCTACACCTTGTTCGCGTTCAAGAGCGCGGCGCCGGATATGCCGATGTCGGAGGTGTTCAGCGCGTCCTGGCCGTTCGTGTGGATCATCATGCTCGGCCTCGTGCTGATGGCGATCTTCCCGCCGCTCATCACCTGGCTGCCTAATCTGGCGGGACCTTGAAGTGCCGCTAACGAAACGGATGGCCGTTATCGTGGCGTTGACGGCCGCGCTCTACGTCGTGGTGTCAGTGCCCGCGCTGCCATCGCTTCTGCACGGTGGGGTGTTCGGCAAGAATGCCGTCGCCTCGCTGCTGCTGTGTGCGGCGTTGGTTGCCTTGAGCGCGATCGATACCGAGACGTACCTTCTCCCCGATGTGATCACGCTGCCGCTGGTCGCGGCGGGTCTTGCGCAGCACTGGCAGAACGGCAATGCGGTGCTGATGGAGCATGCCGTCGCGGCGGCCTTGGCGTTCGTGCTGCTGTGGGGCGTTGCGTTGCTCTACAAGTCCTGGCGGGGCCGCTCGGGCCTGGGCCTGGGGGACGCCAAGTTGTTCGCCGGGTCTGGGGCATGGCTCGGGCCTGCCGCTTTGGCGACTGTTTTGGGGTATGCGGCCCTGGCCGCGCTCGCCAGTATTGCCGTTGCAAGCTTGCGCGGAAACAGCGTTACATTGACGACGCGCATAGCATTCGGCCCATACCTTGCATTCGCTACATGGCTCGTATGGCTATACGGCCCGATAGGCTTTGCACCGGAGTGACCAGGATGGCAGTCGCCGCGCCTCACGACAGGCGGGAAACAGCACGCGGCCACAGCGCTCGCCCGCATCAATCCCAGGCCGGCTTCACCTTGATCGAGGTGCTGATCGTACTGGGTATTATCGCGCTGCTGGCCACCGTCGTGACCCCGCAAGTCTGGCGCTATATGGGCCAGGCCCGCACCGAAACGGCACGCGTGCAGCTCTCCGCGATCACCACTGCGATGGAACTCTACGCCCTCGACAATGGCGGCTATCCCTCGCAGCAGGCGGGTCTCGCGGCTGTCGTCCGCCAGCCCCAGGGCGCCACCCGCTGGCGCGGCCCCTACCTCAAGAAGGCGGAGGGCCTGTCCGATCCGTGGGGCCGCCCCTACGGCTACAAGACCCCCGGCCGCCAGTCCCCCTACGAAGTTTTCACCCTCGGCCGCGATAACGCCACCGGCGGCACCGGCGAGGATCAGGACATCGTGAGTTGGTAGGTGATTTTGCATTAAATCTTATTGTATTCGTTTTTTGTTCTTGTTTTATTCGATGGCGCGGGGCATTGTTAGCTCAGCGGGCCTGCCCCTTGGTGGTTGGATCAGGGGCCGAGCCCCCGATCCAACCTCATGGTGAGGGATGACGCGCCTCGCACTCACGCCATATGCCGAGCTGCAGGTGACGAGCAATTTCACCTTCCTCACCGGCGGCTCGCATCCCCAGGAACTCGTCGCCCAGGCCAAGGCGTTGGGGCTTTCGGCGTTGGCCATCACCGACCGCAACACGCTCGCCGGCGTGGTGCGCGCCCACACCGCCGCCAAGGCCGTCGGCCTCCGGTTGATCGTCGGCACGTGCCTTGATCTGGAGGACGCACCGAGTCTGCTGTGCCTGCCAACGGATCGCGCAGCCTATGGCCGGCTCTGCACGTTGCTCTCGCTTGGCCAGATGCGCTCGCAAAAAGGTAAATGCAGCCTGCGGCTCGAGGATGTCGCGGCCCACGCGCAGGGCCAGATCTTCATCGCACTGCCGCCCCAGGATTGGGCGTGGCGCGAGGTCGAAGGTAGATTTGCGCCTCTGGCGCAAGCAGGGCCGCAGCCCATACGCGCTAACTTTACACTGCTTCCCCCACCGTTTGCGTTCCCGGAAGCCGAGTGGAGCGAGGCTATCCGGGATCTTCACCCTTCTGATGGGGGTGAAGACCCCGGATCTTCACGCTCCGACCTTGCGGTCGGATCGCTTGTCCGGGGACGCAGTGGAGATGAAACGCTTCCAACTTCTAAAGTTAGCGATTGTGGGCCGCAGCCCTGCACCCGAGGGGGGGGGGG
>CAMDPA010000334.1 GCA_945903565.1 Devosia equisanguinis
GACGGCTTCCCATCTTTGCCGAATGGCTTGTCTGTCGATCATGCAACGGCGTACGACTGTTCGCCGGGACAAGGAATCCCGCGCTGCCGAGTCACACGGTCGCACGCACACAGATCACGATTCAGCTTTTTTGCGATCCGTCCTTAGGCTAGGATGGGCGCGGATACCAACCCGGGAATATCTTCGCAACGTCGGGGTCTGCCCCGTCCTGCCGGAGGCGGGCAAGCAACAAGGGTATGACCCTACCGGCGAGCTACTGCGCGAGCACCTCGACCTGGGTGGTCTCGCCCGATTTCACAGCGAACGTCCGCCGGTACGCCTGGCCCTGGCTGCGTGCGCTGACCGTGTAGGTGCCCGGCGACAGCAGGTGCGACGGCAGCGCCCCTGCACTCTCCTTCACGATATCGCCCTGGCGGTTGATGATGCTCCATTTCGTATCCGCGATCGCCTCCCCACCGGCCCGGCGCACGAGCTTGAACGTCACGCGCGAGGCATGATGCGTCACCGTCGCCTCGGTCAGCTTGCCCGGCTCCACCGTGAGGTCCGCCTGCACCGAGGCATTGGCGTCGCCATACTGCGAAACGATGTGATAGAGGCCCGAATTGAGCCGCACCACTCTGCCCGGCTTGGCGCCGGCGATCACCTTGAGGCGCTGACCGAACTGATCGCGCTCGTCCGACAGCACGTCGATGCTCATCGCGGCCGCAGGCGCTGGCTGGTTGTTGCCGAGCAGCGCCGTCACCCGCAACAGTCCGACGTTGAGCATGAACGGCTCGACCGTCTGCGCGCCGGGCATCACCGTGATCCGGCGGGTAACGTTGGCCCGGCCGAATGCGGCGTTGACAAGATACTCGCCCGCCACCAGCTGCAGCACCGGAGCTGCCTCGCGGTGCGTGCCCGTAACCCGCGGCTTCCCATCTGGCCCGCGCGCGCCGAAAATGCGCCACACGACGCCACGGTCCGCGCGCTGGCCATCCTCCGTAATCATCCCGATCAAGGTGACTTGCCCGGTCTGCTGGCTGCCCGCGGCGGCAGGAGGCGGCGGCGTCGCACGCTGAGCCTTGGATGGATCGTCCGCAATTGCACCGCGCAACAGATCAAGACCGAACGAACTGGGCCCCTGCTGCGCCGAAACAGACGCACACAGTACGAGCACCGCGATCGCAACCGCCGCGCGCGGACGCCAGAAGCACCGCCGCCCGAACGCGCCGACAATCTGCCCGACCCTAGCGTTCACCCTCATTCCCCGATCTCGACAATCCCACTGTCGCCGGCCCTGACGTCCAGCGTGCGTTCGAACAACTTGTCGCGCACCTCGGCGCGCACACGATAACGGCCGGCAACCAGCGCCAGCACCGGCTCCGCCTGCCCTGTCCGCCAGACCGCACTACCGCGATCGTCGAAAATCTGCCAGTAGACCGCGCCCAAACCAAGGCCGGTTCCCCCACCTTTCAGTTTGAGGCGGACGCTGCCTGCCCCCGAATCGAGGTCGATTTTCGTCTCGAACCCCGCACGGACGTCGGCTTCGCGCGCCACCACCGCATTCTGCGCACCAAGCCGCGCTTCGAAACGATAGCGCCCCGGTGTCAGATCGAGGACAACTTCCGGCTCGCTCCACCGCTGAATGATCGGCGCGGCGCCATCCAGACGCTCGATCCGGTAGCTGATCGGAAAGTCGGTTTGCGCCGTGCTACCGCGGCTGGCCAACCGGACTCGCGCAAACGCCATGGTAACCGAGCGGCTGACGGTTTCGCCCGGCCGCACCGGCACGCGTTCGCGATGCTCCACGCTCCCCCGGCGCAACGTCACGAGATACGTGCCGACAGGCAACGCCGTGTCCAACCGCGCCGTGACGGCGCGGAAGATCTCTCGCCTGCCACCGGTGCTGTCGGGATCGTCGGCCTCGATCAGAAGTTGCGGTGGACCACCGCCGCTCGCCCCCGATGCCCCAACCTCCTCGATCACCAGCCGCCCTGCCCCGAGCACGATCTCGACCGGAGTCGTTGCCCCCACGGCCAGTGTTACGGTGCGCTCGACCCGGGCAAGCCCGTCCACCGCGGAAAACCGGTAGTCGCCCGCCGGCACGACTAGGTCCGCCGCTGCCGTACGCGCGATCCACAGCGGCTCGCCATCCCGGCCACGCGCCAGACCCACCGTCACCACCGCATCCCGGGCCGGACCACTGCCATTTGCCAGCGGCACCGCGATCGATGCGATGGCGGCGTTGAGCGTCACCCGCACCGGCGTCGGCCCTTGCGACCCGATCTCGAACGGCCGGCGCACCGTCACCAGCCCCACATGCGCTTCGACCACATAGCGGCCATCCGGCAACTGACGGCTGAGCACAGGACCATCGGCTTCCAGCAACGACGCCGGACCAGCGACATCACCCTCCCGCCAAACCCGCCAGCGCACCGGCACGCCGATCGGCGGCCCATCGTCGGTCAGCCGCGCCGACAAGTGCAGGCCCGGACGGCTTTCGTCGATCAACGCCGCCACGGCTGGCCCACGCCGCACCGCTCCGGGCTGCGGCACCGCCCCAGCCCTAGCGCCGGGCGCCACCGCGGCAACGGGCGCCGGCACCGGCCGCTCGATGCTGGCAAGCTTCAACGCCTGTTCGATCGCGGGACCAACGCCGGGCCCATCGGCCGCATTAAAAAGCTGCCCCCCGGTCTGCTTGGCGACACAGGCCAGAACCTGCTGGTCCACGGGCTTCAACGCGAGACCGACGACGTGGATCGCCAGCGCCGGGTTCTGCTGCTTGAGCTGGCCCGCCACCTTGCAGGGATCCTCGCCCCGGCAGCTCGCAAGATCGTCGAGCACCAGCACGATGCTCGCCTTGTCCACACCGGCCGGCAGCGCCTTCGCCGCGGTCCGCAGCGCGAGCACGACGGGGCTGAACCCGCGCGGCTGGAACCGCTCGAGCGCGCCGACGACACCCGCCGTATCGGCCGACGGCGGCACCGCGACATCGACATCGGTGCAATCGCTGGGCCGCCGGGCGCCGAACGTCGTCAGCCCCAGCTCGGTTGCCCCTCTCGTATTGGCCAGCGCGCGCCGCAGCGCCTCGCGCACCGTGACGAACTTGAACGCCTTGTCGTTCGGCAGCCGCGCATTCATGGAGTTCGAGCCGTCGAGCACGATCATCGTGCTGGCCCGCTGCGCTGCGGCGTTCGATGCGCTAAAACCGATCGCCAGCGCCAACGCGGCGGCAACGCCGAGTGGAAATGCGGGTTTTTCGAAAGCCATCGCCATCGATGCTCTTCCTGGCAGCGTCCCCTGCCGTTGTCGCGCTCACGCTTTTGCGATAGCGAGTGTCACTCGTGCGGTATCTCGCCAATGCCTTCCACGTCGCCGGCAAGTTTCTAAAAGGCATTGGCGAGATGCATACCGCACGAGAAGCATAGCTATGCTCATGTCCCTTTGTCTCCGAAATACCGCCCAACCGTGCCGGCGAACAAGTCGGTATTTCGGAGACGGGACACGAGCCCAACAACGAAGGTCAAGAGCATGTCGAACGCCGCGCTTGAACTCCTGCTGACACGCCGCTCGGTGAAAGCGCTTGCCGAGCCCGGCCCGACGCCGGCCGATCTCGAGCGCATGCTGACCGCCGCCGCCCGCGTGCCCGACCACAAGTCGATGGTGCCCTGGCGCTTCATCGTGTTCGAAGGCGACGCGCGCCTGACGTTCGGCAAGGCGCTGGCCGATGTGCTGCAGGCCGAGGACAAGGAGCCGCCGTCCGCCGTGCGGCTGGACACCGAGCGGCAGCGCCTGATGGGCGCCCCCACGGTTGTCGCGGTGATCAGCCGCGTCAAGGACAAGCCCGGCGCGCCGGAGTGGGAGCAGGTGCTGTCCTGCGGCGCCGCCTGCCAGAACCTGGTGCTCGCCGCCAACGCGCTCGGCTTCGGCGCGAACTGGGTGACGCGCTGGTACGCCTACAGCCCCGGCGTTGCAGCCCATCTCGGCCTCGCCAAGGACGAGCGCATCGCCGGCTTCATCCACATTGGCACCGCCAAGGAACGCCAACCCGACCGCACCCGCCCCCTCCTCGCCGATGTCGTGACCCGCTACGGCGCCTGAAGCCCGCGTCGCAACACAGACGCCCGGTGTTGCAACGAATTTGTCGACAGTACGCGAGGCGATACGAGCGAGGATAAATTCGGCCGCGAGGGTGGCCGGAAGGCGCCGCCCATCGGCATTTTCTACCGTGTTTCTACGGTGTCTCGACGTGGTAGTTTGATCCCTTCCACGTAGGTGCAGCCGTGAAGAACGTAGTCGAAGCTGGCCCCGCCCCGTAGAGCGAGGAAGAAAGTCGAACAGGCGGGTGTCCGCCTTGCACACGCATCGACGAATTCGCGGTGAAGACGCGCGCGTGGTCAGCGTCATGACCCAGTCGCAGGCCCAGACGCAAGAACGACAGACCGCTCGGCTTTTTGGTCGTTAAACGGAGCTGTCCCCATTTAATCCGCGCACGTCCCACAGAGGTCGGCCAACAAGAGGCGTCAAGCGCACGACCGTAGGGCGCAATAGCCCACTTCGGGCGTATTGCGCCGCGCCACGGGCTCCGCATAATCTGTCTGATGCCCAACTATCGTCGCGTATTTGTCCCAGGCGGCTCGTACTTCTTCACGGTCAATCTGCTGGACCGCAATAGCCGCTTGTTGGTCGAGCGCATCGACGATCTTCGAACAGCCGTGCGCGAGACGAGGCAGCGGTTTCCCTTTGAAATCGATGCGATGGTAGTCTTGCCCGATCATATTCATGCCATTTGGACCTTACCCGAAGGCGATGCCGATTTTTCTGTCCGCTGGCGCTGGATCAAAATCCGGTTTTCGAAATCGATCCCGAAAGGCGAGCAGCGCAGTACGGTTCATGTAGCGCGAGGTGAGCGGGGCATCTGACAGCGGCGGTACTGGGAGCACCTCATCCACGATGAACGCGACTTGCAAAACCATATCGATTATTGCTGGTTCAATCCAGTCAAGCATGGGCATGTCGCGAAGGTCGAGGATTGGCCGCATTCGACATTCCATCGAGACCACAATGACGCGCCAAAACCCGGTGATTTCGAGCGCGCACTGACCGAGCATGCTCTTGCCAATCGCGACGCTCGGTTCGGGGAACGGGAGTGAAGAAGGCTCGGATGTCGCCCAGCCCCGGCGCAATACGCGAAGACGCTATTGCGCCCTACGGGCTGATGGACCGCGTCTACGGTCGGCAAGCCCTCATCTGTAGACGCGAAATAATCCGCACACGACCGGAAGTGGTGAGCCGCTGCCGGACAAGGTGATTTGCGTTATCTCGATCAACGCGACAGCCGTGGTGCAGAGGAAGCGACATGGACGCGACCAACGCCACAAGTCGATTGCCTCGGCCTGAGCATGTCCGGTAAGGTGTTGGTATCTGCCGAAGGGCGACTTCGTGCTTGGGGCCACAAACGGACCAACTCATCGACTTGGATGGTGCGCCGCACAAAGTAGCGTCAATACCCGCACGGAATGCCCTTCCAGGCTTCACATTGCCTCTGCGCACAGCCGCGCGCATCCGCTGGCGGTTTCAGCTAAACTGGTAGAGGCTGTCGTCTGCGAATCAGCGAAGCAACAATTGGAGCCTCATGAAAATCGTTTCCCTACAAATTTCTAATGTACTCAGCTTCAAGCATGTGCCGGACATCGCGGACGCCCCGCTCATCCCGTTCGACGATAACTTCAACATCATCATCGGTGAAAACGGCTCCGGCAAGTCGACCGCGCTAGAGGTGATCAACTTCTTGTTCAAGCGTGTGCTCTACAAGCAGTACACGCTCAATCGAGAGATGTTCGAACGCCGCACGTTAATTTCGGTCGACGAGCGCCGTGACGTCCTCTCACCCTCGGCGCAGAGCGCCTTTGCAGGCTTCCGGCTCGACCCGAATTGGGACGCCGCGTCCGAGCCCCAGACGATCCGCATCGTCTTGAAGCTCGATGACATCGACATCGCAAACATCGGGCTGCTACGAACGCATTGGCCAAAGCTGACCGCCATCTTCGGCAGATACTCGCGCCGCGCCCTCCCGACCACCGTCGACCCCGCCCGTGCGTACACAATCGATGTTCGGTTCGATCGCAATACCGGCGGCTTCACCGTTCAGCCTAACCCGGATTATGCACCAGACCTTGGAAAATCGTTGGCAGTTGTGGTGCAAGTGGCGAGATTCACGTAACAATTCGGTGTCGAGACGAAGAGTGCCGCGTATCAACGCTACGCCACAACCGCCATGACCCAAGATACCCCAGCCGA
>CAMDPA010000335.1 GCA_945903565.1 Devosia equisanguinis
ATAGCACGGCGATCAGCAGCACGCCGACGCCCGCGCCGAAATAACCGCCGTAGATCGACACCGGTAACAGCGCGGCGACGGTCGCCCCCCAGCGGCTCGCACCCGCTTTGCCGTTGGCTGCGGCGCGCCGCTCGATCCAGCGTCCGACCGGCCCCGCGCACGCAAACAACACCGTGGAGAAACCAAGCAGCAGCGGCACCAGCAGCGTGAACGTCCGTTCCGGCGTCGCAAACAGCAGCAAGGCCCCCAGCAGCGCGCCGCCAAGCGAGGCGGCCACCATCCAGCAGAATGACGCATCGAACGGCGGCAATTGCTTGCGGTCGTAGATCCACGCCAGGATATTGCCCGGCGTCAGCGCCACCATGTTGACCGCCGCGGCATTGATCGGCGAAAGCCCAGTTGCCAGCAGCACGGGAAACGTGATGATCGAGGCCCCGCCGATCAGCGCGGACAGCAGCCCGCCGACGACGCCGACCGCGAACAACACCGCCGTGCTCAGAAAATCCATGTGTTACCAAGAGGTGAGTGGTGAGTGGCCAATGGTGAATGGCCGCAGACATGTGACCAGACATGCGAAAAGTGCTTGTAGACACGTTCTCGATTCAATTGCATCCCACTCACCACTCACCACTCACCACTCACCACGAGAGCCGAACGCCATGGGCGATACCTACGCCACCGTCAAGGTCGCCGCCATCCAGGCCGCCTCCGTGTTCCTCGACCGCGAAGCCTCGACCGATAAGGCCTGCGCCTTGATCCGCGAGGCCGGCCGCAATGGCGCGCGCGTGATCGGCCTGCCGGAGAGCTTCATTCCCGCGCACCCCGTCTGGTATCACCACCACGCCGCCACCGGCGCCATCGCCAACAAGCTGTCGGTCGAGCTGTTCAAGAACTCCGTCGAGATCCCCGGCCCGCAGATCGCGCAACTCTGCGCCGCCGCGCGCGACGCCAACGCCTACGTCATGATTGGCGTATGCGAGAAGATGCCCAACACGTTCGGCACGATGTTCAACACGCAGGTTTACATCGGCCCCGACGGCCAACTCATCGGCAAGCACCAGAAGATCATGCCGACCGTCGGCGAGCGCCTCGTCCACACCGGCGGCTACGGCGATACCTTCGGCGCGTTCCAGACCGAGTTCGGGCCGGTCAGCGGCCTGATCTGCGGTGAGAATTCCAACCCGCTCGCGATCTTCGCGCTGACCGCCGAGCACACGCGCATCCACGTCATGAGCTGGCCGTGCCATTTTCCGGTCAGCGGTGATCCCTTGCGCAACCGCGTCGCCATCGACAGCCAGGCGTTCGCGCAAATGTCGAAAGCGTTCGTGATCTCGGCCTGCGGCACCGTCGACGAGGACACGATCCGCATGCTCGAGCCCACCCCCGAGGCCGAGAAGTTCCTGCGCAGCGCCGACTGCTGCGGCGGCAGCATGATCGTCTCCCCCATGAGCCGTATCATCGCGGGACCGCTGGGCCCGGAGGAAGGCATCCTCTACGCCGATTGCAATCTGGAACAGGGCGTCCAGATGAAGCTGCGCCACGACTTCGCCGGCCACTACAACCGCCCCGACATCTTCAAGCTCGAGATCAATCGCTCCGCGCCGCGGCTCTACACCGAGCAAGGTGGCCCGTCGGCAGCCGCCATCGGAAGCAGCATCAATACCCCTGCAATCGAGCACCAACCCGAGCCGCGCAGCTTCCTCGGTGGACCGGTTGACGGCGAGAAGGATTGAACGTGGAAGCCTCTGAGATCGCATTGCGCCTCATCGGCGCCTTCTATGTTTTCGCCGGCTTTGTGGCCACACGAGCGGCCTTGACGTCGCACATGCTCGACAAGGCGCTGGCCGCAATCGGCGGAAAGGGGCTGTCGCGCGTGGAACGTGCCATTTCGACGTGGCATCTGAGTGCGGCAGGCTTGGTCTTGCTAAGTGGGCTCGCGCTACTGATGCTGCTCGATGCGGCCCTATGGCTGTTCATCGCGTCGGCCCTTGGACAGGCGGTCTATCTGTATATCGTTGCGCCATCATGGTTCGATGTCGAGGATCCACCCGATCCCAAGGGGCGTCAGCAGACGACCAATGCCTTCTTTGTTTATTGCGCAGCGACAGCACTCGTTGGATGGGCCGCTTACACTGGTATGCTGCGGACGTTTCAGGATGTGGGGCTACTCGAGCTGGCGTTGACTGGCTCGATACTCGCGGCGCACGTTGGGTACGTCGTGAGCAGTCTCGCAGGATGGTCGGGCCGGAACGCCGAGTGACGAGATCCATATTCGGGGGCGGTTGAAGGGCCGCAGGGGCCAGTGATTGGCGATGCGAAGGCCGAGCAGGCGAAGCTGGGAGCGGTGCAGCGTCTGATTGCGACATCAGACGAGAACCCGTAGCCGTCGGGCTTCGCAGACGTCCTTGGCTCAACCGCCGCCTCAACTGTTGAGCCACCCGCCGCCGCGCGCGACAAAGGCATCGCGATTGCGCGCGGTCTCGGGCACCGACACGTCGAGCAACGGCAGCACGTGGCGCAAGTTCGCCGCGATTAAGTCGGCGAACTGTTTCATGCCCCGCGCCTGCAACGCCTCGAGCGCGCCGCCAAGCCCTTCCGCGAGCTTTGTGCCGTGGCGCCTCGCTACGCGACGCCGCGCAGCCGGGGTTGCAACTCCCATAATCCCGAGGAATGTTTCGAGGTCTGTTGTCGTGACATCATCGAGCTTTGCAGCATCACCGACGAGGAATGCGAATTCTTCGGTGAGATTCGGGTCGAGCCGCGTGGGAAGCAGATCGTATCGAGGCGAAAGCCGGATATTGCCTCGGCCGATGTGAAGAAGCGCGTGGTTCTTGGCGTGAGCATCTACATTGCTGATGATCAGATCGAACAGCGTCGCTCCAATGAAGGCGTCGCGTGCTCCGATCGGATCCGACGTCGCATCGAGTACGCGGCGCGCAGCGGCTGCATCGAAGCGGCGCTCCGGTTTGCCTCGACGCTCGTACTTCAGCTCCGCCGGCAGCCCGAGGGCCTGGGCAAAATCCTCCTGGTGGAGGCGAGCAATACGACCTGTGTGATCGGGCAAGCGATCGAAACGGCGCACGACGAGCACCATAATGCCGCCAATGTCCATCGTCGTGGCTTCGACCGTTTCCACACCAAGTGCCCGTGACAGCGCCAGCGACGCGGCCTCGTTAATGGCGTCGTTCGGGTGATCCCGATTCGGCACCTTGAGGATGTGTGTGGTCGGGGCACCGCTCCCCCGCTTGGGTTGTGCGAAGCGGCCGTCCGGTAGAACCGTTAGTGCGATCTTGCTTTGTACGCCGGCTAAAGGCGATGGATCGGCCGCTACGTCCGGCAAGCGTCGTCGATCTCTCAACGCAGTAACGATCGCGGCAAGCTCGTCGTCGCTCAATGGATCGTAATCGGTTGCGAGATCGCCAGGCGTCTTCACCGGCGGCGCACCAGATGGCACGACGGAAATGGCGCCTGGGCAGTCCTTACCGAGATGAAGCAATAGGCCCGCAACGTCGTGGCGCGCCAGTCCCTCGCGGGCCATGACCTGGGCGAGCGCCACGTCGCGTTCCTGCAGCAGGTTGTCGAAGAACGCGCGTGTGATGACGTCGCCGTAAGGCTCGTCGGTCAGAGGCAACGACAGCGAGAGGGGCGGTGCTTCGGGATGAGCGAGATGGGCTGCTCTATACACGAACGACAGTGCTCCCCGATCATCACGGACAAGGTTGCCGATCGGTTCCGTGAAACCGTCCATCCGTAGGTCTAAGATCAGCGCCGTCATGTTTGCAGTCGCCGTGCCACGAGTTCGATGCCACACGCGGCCGCGACCTTCAGAGCCTTGTCGAGCTCTAAGGTCGGTTTCCCGTTTTCAAGCTCGGAAAGGAACCGCCGTCCAACGCCGGCGAGATCGGCAAATGCCTGCTGTGAAAGTCGGCGCTCTTTCCGTGCCGCGCGGATCATTCCTCCCAAGTCACTCGCAGACACAATCTTCATCACCGTCAGGCGCGGCGGAGCCGATGGCGGTGGTATGCCGAAGCCGATGTACGTCTCCGAAGGCGAAGGGGGGTTAATCGGAGGCCGTCCCGCGGAAGCTCCGGGCCGTTCCGAAAGCGTTCCTGGGTTCCTTTTTCGCATATCTATGCTCCCGTACGGTAACACATTCGCACGCCAGCGGGTGGTTGGTGCATTTAGATACCGTATGGTATCAAAACATTCAACTTATGATACCGTAAGGGAACAATTTATGGAAGATGCCGGGTTCGGATCGCTTTTTGATCCCGTGCGGGTTCTTTTAACACCCCATAGTCAATCCGCCGCCGCCTCGCCTATGGTTTCGGCGGTTCGACGCCAGCCAATCACTTCAGGAACCTTCCATGACCCAAGACGCCCTCGTCAAATCCGCGCTCGCACACTGGGGCGCGCGCTTCGTCGCCAACGGCGTCGCGCTGACCGACTTCGAGGAGGTCACGTCGAAGGTCGAGACGTGGAACGACTGGTGTGCCGCTTGGTCGAACAAGGCCGGCGTTCACGAGGCGATGGGGCGCGACGCGCTCGCCAACAAGAAATTCCTGTCGGCGGGCGAGCACCTGCAGCGCGCGGGCGTCTACTACCACTTCGGCAAGTTCCTGTTCGTGCATGACCTCGCGCAGATGAAAGCCGCGCACATGAAGGCGGTCGAGTGCCGCAAGCTCGCGTTGCCGCATCTGAGCCCCCCGGGCGAGCGCGTCGCCATTCCCTTCGAGGGCAAGCACTTCTACGGCATCTTGCGCAAGCCCATTGGCGCAACCAAACCGCCCGTGATGATCATGGCGTGCGGGCTCGACAGCGCGAAGGAAGAGACCGAGGCTTACGAAGCGCCGTTCCTGGCGCGCGGCATTGCGATCCTGGTGTTCGACGGCCCCGGCCAGGGCGAGGCCGAATACGACTGGCCGATCCGCGGCAACTACGAGACCGCCGTCAAGGCCGTGTGCGACTACGTTGAGACGCGCGCGGACGTCGACACCAAACGCATCGGCCTGTGGGGCGTCAGCCTCGGCGGCTACTACGCACCGCGCGCCGCCGCGTTCGAGAAGCGCGTCAAGGCCTGCATCGCGCTGTCCGGCCCCTACAACATGGGCAAGAACTGGGACACGATCCCCGACCTGACGCGCGAAGCGATCCGCGTCCGCAGCCACGCCAAGACGCAGGACGAGGGTCGCAAGAACGCCGCCACTCTCTCGCTCGAAGGCGTAGCCAGCAAGATCGAGTGCCCCATCTACATCGTCGCCGGCAAGCAGGACCGCGTGGTGCCCTGGCAGGACGCCGAGCGCCTGTCGAAGGAGGTCAAGGGCCCCGTGGTGTTCTCGCTAATCGAGGACGGCAACCACGTCGCCAACAACCGCGGCTACAAATGGCGCCTGCAGACGGCCGACTGGATGGCGGAACAGTTGGGGGTTTAAGAGCGCAACGCCGTAGGGCGCAATAGCCCATTGGGGCGTATTGCGCCGGCGACGTTGCAGCGGCGGAATACGCCCAAGTGGGCTATTCCGCCCTACGGAACCTCACACCAACCGCTCCACGCAAACGCGCGCGCTGTCGCGCCAATCCGGCAACGCCACGCCGAACGTGCGTTCGAGCTTGCCGCAGTCGAGACGCGAATTCGCGGGGCGGCGTGCCGGCGTGGGGTAGTCCGCGGTGGCGATGCCGTGTACCACGGGTTTCGATCCACCCCGCTCAGCGGCCACCTCGAAGATCTCCCGCGCGAAGCCGCACCACGTCGTCTCGCCGCTGCCCGTCGCGTGATACGTGCCCCATATCGGAGCGTTGGCGCTTGCACGTTCCACCTGCGGCGCGAGCCTTATGATGGCATCGGCAAGATCGAGCGCGGAGGTCGGGCAGCCCGCCTGATCGTCGACCACGCGCAGTTCCTTGTGCGTGCCCGCCAGCCGCAACATCGTGCGCACGAAATTAGTGCCGAACGGGCTGTGCACCCACGATGTCCGCAGGATGATACGCCGCCGGCACGCGCTGGCGACAGCCTCCTCGCCCGCCAGCTTGGAACGGCCATAAACGTTGATCGGCCCGGTTGCATCCGTCTCCACGTAGGGTGCCGCCTTGGCCCCGTCGAACACGTAATCCGTCGACACGTGCACGACGGGAATGCCGAGCCGCTCGCATTGCGCCGCCACATGCCCCGCCCCGGCCCCGTTGACCCGATGCGCCAGCTCCGGCTCGCTCTCGGCCTTGTCGACAGCGGTATAGGCCGCCGCGCTGACGACGATGTCCGGCCGCGCATCCGCCA
>CAMDPA010000336.1 GCA_945903565.1 Devosia equisanguinis
CGCAATCGAGCCTCGACGGCATGACGCCCGATCGGGCATACTTCGGACCACACTGCATCCTGCCGATCCGCTCGGCAGTCTAACCCCGGCAGAGCCTCCACTTATCGCAGCGGAAAATCTGTCCGAACAAGCGGGGCCACCTCACTTCACGTCGCCGAGTAGGTGAGTCTTGCCGGTGCGCTCCGTGCTGCCGAACGGCGTGCCGCGGACTTCGATGATCTTGTCGCCTTCGAGAATGCCGTAGGAGGTGTTGCCGGCGGTCGTGTATCTGATCCAGCGCATGTGGGGTGCCTCGGAGCCTAGGTTCGGTCAAGCGCAGCGTAGCGGAGCGCGACCCAACAATCCACGGCATCCCGCGCGAATGTTGGGTCGCGCAAGTGCTTGATCCAACCTACGACTGCTTGTCGATAAAATGTGGGATGGCTACAATATTTTCCCGCGCATCATTCCCTGCGCATCCGGGCGCAGGGGCGGACGATCGCTATAAGCGCTCCCAAGGGAGGACAGTCATGAACGGACTTGATGCATCGCTCAATGCCTGGCAACCGCGCGTACTCAGCATTTTGCGTATCATGGCGGGGCTGCTGTTCATGCAGCACGGGCTTTCAAAACACTTCGCATTCCCGATCCCCTATCCCGGCGGGCAATTCCCGATGTACGGGCAGATCTGGTTCGCGGGCTGGATTGAGATCATCGGCGGTGCGTTGCTCGTGATTGGGCTCTTCACGCGCTGGGCTGCATTTGTCTGCTCGGGACTGATGGCATTTGCCTATTTCATCGGTCATCAACCGCGTGCCTGGCTTCCCGGTGCAAATGCCGGAAATCTGGCAGTGCTCTACTGCTTCGTATTTTTCTACATCTTCTTCGCCGGGCCAGGGCCGTGGAGCGTCGACGCAACACGCGAAGGCAAAGGGTGAGTAATTCTCACGCTTCCAGCACAGCGAGCACGCCCGGCACGGTGCAGAACAGGCCGCGCTGCGCAGGGGAGACGTCGTAGCGGCCGGCGAGTGCCAACTCGACTTCCTTGTCTTCCTGATGCACGGGGATGATGAGGCGGATTTCGCCGCGCCCGGGTCGCAGGTGCGAACGCAGCTCGGCCATCGCCTGGCCGATGCGTTGCGGGGATAGCGTGGTCGGATCGAGCACCACGCGAAGCTGGGTGTCGACGTTGCCAACGACGCGGTCGAGGCTGTCGATACCTTCGACGCGCAGTTTCAAGGTGTCGGCGTCGACGCGCTCGGCGGCGACGTTGAGGAGCACGGCGGTGCCGGCTTCGAGCAGATCGCGTGAGGCGTCCAGCGTGTCGGAGAAGATGATCGCTTCGAACTGGCCGCTGGTGTCGGAGAACATACCGAACGCGAATTTGTTGCCTTTGGCCGAGCGGCGTTCGCGGGCCGCCACGACAATCGCGGCGATGCGGGCGCTGCCCGAGGCGGTGAGGCCGGCGTCGAATTCGGCATAGCGTTTCACGCCAAGCGATGCCAGCGCGGTCTCGTATTCGTCGAGCGGGTGGCCGGAGAGATAGAAGCCGACGGCGTCGAACTCCTTTTCCAGGCGCTCCATCGGCGTCCACATGCGGGCGGGGCGGATGTCCATTTGCGGTGGGGCGCTCGCCGCGCCGCCGCCGAACAGATCGTTGATGCCGGTGGCGGCGCTGTCGGCGAGACGGTTGGCGAGAGCGACGACGTTCTCGACGTTGCCGTGGACCAGCGCGCGGTTCAGTTCCAGCGTGTCGAAGCTGCCGGCGGCGGCCAGCGTTTCCAGTCCGCGCTTGTTGATCGCCTTGGGATTGAAGCGGCGCGCGAAATCGGAAAGATCCTTGAACGGACCGTTGGCGGCGCGTTCGGTGACGATGGTCTCTACCGCTGTCGCGCCGATGTTCTTGAGGGCGGCCAGCGCATAGATGATCGCGCCGGGCTGATAGGTGTCAGACCCTCCGGGTCTGACACCTTGCTCCGGCCCCGCATTCTTGTCGCTCAATGCATCGTTGCGTTCAGGTGTCCGACCCGGAGGGGCTGACACCATCTTGCCGGGAACAGCGCCGAACTCGACGCCGGAGGCGTTCACGCATGGCGGCAGGATCGCGATGCCGGACTTGCGCGCTTCGGAGGCGAAGCCCGCGAGCTTGTCGGTGTTGGCCAATTCGAGCGTCATCGAGACGGCGAGGAATTCCTCGCGGAAGTTCGCCTTCAGATAAGCGGTGTGATAGCTGACCAGCGCGTAGGCGGCGGCGTGGGACTTGTTGAAACCGTAGCCGGCGAACTTGTCGACCAGCTCGAAAATGTAGATCGCCTGCGATTTGTTGACGCCGTTCTTCTGCGCGCCCTGGACGAACAGCTCTTGCTGTTTCGCCATCTCGTTTTTGTCTTTCTTGCCCATGGCGCGGCGGAGAAGATCGGCCTGTCCGAGGCTGAAGCCGGCCATCACCTGGGCGATCTGCATCACCTGTTCCTGGTAGATGATGACGCCGTAGGTTTCCGTCAGAATGCCTTTCAGCAAATCGTGCAGGCAGTCGACCGGCTCCTCGCCGTGCTTGCGGTTGATGTAGGTGGGGATGTTGTCCATCGGGCCGGGGCGATACAGCGCCACCATCGCGATGATGTCTTCGAAGCGGTCTGGCTTCAGCTTTTTCAAGCTGTCGCGCATGCCCGTCGACTCCAGCTGGAACACACCGACCGTGTCGGCCTTGGCGAGAAGGTCGTAGGCGGCCTTGGCTTCGGGTGTGTCGTTCTCGATCCTGACGCTCGGTAGATCGACGTCGATGCCGCGGCCGGCCTTGATGAGATCGACCGCCTTCTGCAAGACGGTGAGCGTTTTCAGGCCGAGGAAGTCGAACTTCACGAGGCCGGCGGCTTCGACGAATTTCCAGTTGAACTGGGTGACCGGCATGTCCGACTTGGGATCGCGGTAGAGCGGCACCAGCTCGGCCAGCGGACGGTCGCCGATCACCATGCCGGCGGCGTGGGTGGAGGCGTGGCGATACAGGCCTTCGAGCTTCAGCGAGACCTCGAGCAGGCGCGCGACCATCGGGTCGTTGTCGCGCTCATCCTGCAGTTTTGGCTCGGTCTCGATTGCCTCGGCAAGCGTCACGGGATTGGCGGGATTGTTGGGTACCAGGCCGCACAGCTTGCTGATCTGGCCGAACGGCATCTGCAGCACACGGCCGACGTCGCGCAGCACCGCGCGGGCCTGCAGCTTGCCGTGCGTGATGATCTGGGCGACGCGATCGCGGCCGTATTTTTCCTGCACGTACTTGATCGTCTCGCCGCGCTTGTCCTGGCAGAAGTCGATGTCGAAGTCGGGCATCGACACGCGTTCTGGATTGAGGAAGCGCTCGAACAGCAGGCCGAAGCGGAGCGGATCGAGATCGGTGATGGTGAGCGCCCAGGCGACCAGCGAGCCGGCGCCCGAGCCGCGGCCAGGACCAACGGGAACGCCGTTCTTCTTCGACCACTGGATGAAATCGGCGACGATCAAGAAGTAGCCGGGGAACTTCATGCCGGCGATGATGCCGATCTCGTAGGCGAGGCGCTTTTCGTAGTCCTCGCGCGTGAAACCTTGGGCAAGTGGCGTAACTTCGAGGCGTTTTACAAGGCCTTCCTCGGCCTGCCGCTTGAGCTCGGCGGCTTCGGCAGTGAGGCGATCCTCGTGCGTGGAACCCGCCTCGACCTTCACGAAGTTTGGCAGAATCGGTTTCTTGCCGCGCACGCGATAGGCGCAGCGCTGGGCGATCTCGATCGTGTTGGCGAGCGCTTCGGGCAGGTCCGCGAACAGGGCGGCCATCTCGTCGGCGGTCTTGAAGTAGTGCTCGCGGGTGAGGCGGCGGCGGTCATCCTCGACGATATACTTGCCTTCGGCGATGCAGATCAGGGCGTCGTGGGCTTCGTAGTCGTCGGGGGCGGCGAAATAGGCTTCGTTCGTGGCGACGATGGCGACGTCGAGTTTGTAGGCGAGATCGAGCAGGCGGGGCTCGACGGCTGCCTCGTGCTTCATGCCGTGGCGCTGGACCTCGGCGTACAGTCGATCGCCGAACAGCGCGGCGAGGGATGCGAGGCGGGATTCGGCGACCGGATCCTGGTTGTCGGCGAGGGGGCGATCGATCGGGCCGTCGGGGCCGCCGGTGAGGGCTATGATGCCGTCGGCGTGGGTGGCCAACAGCGACAGCTTGATGTGGGGGCCGTCGATGTCGCTCGAGTCCAAGTGGGCCTTGGAAACGAGCTGCATCAGATTCGAATAGCCCTCCTCGGTCATCGCGAGCAGCGCGATCAGGCCGTCCTTGTGCGGCAGCGCCTTGGGCGGGGGGCCGCCGGTGCCGCGGCGTTCGGGCTTCTTCTCCTCGAAGTCGATCGCGATCGATACGCCGGCGATGGGCTGGATGCCGGAGCCGGCGAGCTTTTCGGACGCTTCGAGCACGCCGAACATATTGTTGGTGTCGGTCAGGGCGAGCGCGGGGTGGCCGTACTTGTCCGCGAGCTTGGCAATCTTGCCGATCGGCAATGCGCCTTCGAGCAGCGAGTAGGCGGAGTGCACCTTTAGATGGATGAAGCGCGGTGGCGCGAACGCCTGCTTGGCGATCGCGGGCGGGGCTGCCGGGGCGGCTGCTTGGAGGTTGCGGACGGGGGCGTTCATGGTGGGGCCTCGATTGGGCATCGGAACGCGGGACAAGGCTCGGTCGCTGTCACCGGCGAATCAGCGCCGATGCGCATTCATCGCATGGCGGTTCGACTTGGACGTTCCAACGATGAGCCTGTGTCCCGTTTGTGCACAGGGCGTGCGGCCGAAATACTATTCGCCCGCGCTCTTGCCGGTGCGGGCGGCGACTACGGTTTCGCGCTCCTTGATGCGTTGCAGGGCGGCGGAGCGGAGTTGGCGGGCGACCTCCGGGGCGAGGAACTCGAGGCGGCGGAAGTCTTCCTTGTAGAGCTTGAGAAGTCGGCAGCGGCCGACGGTCTGGAAGGTGCCGAAACTCACGTCGTTTTCCAACATGGCGGCGTGGCCGAAGAAGTCGCCGGTGTGGAAAGTCCGCGTCATGATCTCCGAAACGAACTGAACCTCGCCCGAGGCGATGAAGTACATCGCCTGGCCGGGCGCGCCACGTGGCACGATCTCCGTGCGAGGCGGCATGTCGTGGGCGTGAAACAGCGGCATGATCTCGACGACTTGGTGGGAATCGAGTTCGGCCAGCAGCGGTACGCGCGACATCAGCGACCAGTTGATCACGAAGTCGCGGCGCCCGACTTCGCGCGCGAAACCGCTCGAGATGATCGCGACCGGCAGCGCAAGGATACACAGCCCCGTCACCATCACGATGCCGCCGAAGGCCTTGCCCCATGGCGTTATCGGCACGACGTCGCCGTAGCCGACGGTGGTCAGCGTGGCGATCGCCCACCACGCGCTTTCGGGCACGCTGCCGAACTTCTCGGGTTGCGCGTGATGCTCGAAGTAGTAGATGCCGGTCGCGGCGAAGATCACAGCGGCCACAAGTAGATAAATGGCGCCGACCAGCGCGCGCCGTTCGCCGTAGATGACGCGGGCCAGCGTATGCATAGCGGGCGAATAGCGCGACAGCTTGAGCAGGCGAAGCACGCGCAACAGGCGGACGATCCTGAGATCGAGCCCGAATGCGTGGTGCAGATAGAACGGCAGGATCGCGAGCAGATCGACGATCATGTAGGGCCGCCGCGCCCACTTGAGCCGGGCCTGCCAGGTCGGCATGCGCCGCAGGAACGGAACTTCCGCGGCGGTCCACAGCCGCAATGCGTACTCGATCGTGAACAGGGTGACCGAGAACACCTCGAAGATGTCGAACCAGCGACCGTAGGCGGCGTGCAGCGAGGGTACAGTGTCCGCCATGAACGCAATGACGTTGAGGATGATCAGCGTCACCAGCGCGATGTCGAACAAATCGGCGGCGCGGTCGCCGTCACGGGCGCCTTCGAGGATCTCGTACGTGCGCCGGCGTAAGGTCGTGGGGGGGCGGTTGTCCGGCGGTGGCGGATCTGCCTGCGTACTTGCCCCGTGGTGTTCCATCGCGGACCTCCCCGCGTCCGCCGGAGGTCATTGTTGCGGGACCGGGGACGACTAAGCAGACCATTCGTTGGAAGGCCAACGAATCATACCTATCCCCTTGGCTCAGGTCGTCCTCTGAACTGACCCGTACCATCTACAACGCCTCGTCTCGTCGACCAGCATCCGCATCGTCCGCGGCGGGTGCGTGACGAGCTGCTCGAACACCCGCGCGGCGATCCGGCCGATGCCTTT
>CAMDPA010000337.1 GCA_945903565.1 Devosia equisanguinis
CGCGCCTCGAACTCGGCGGCGGTCTTGGGAAAATCCCGCCACAGATCATCCGACTTATGCTGTGTCATGGCGCCAACTCCTGGTTGTCGCCGGTAGACCATACAATTGCGCTGAATTTGAGGGACCTGAGGCAAGGGGATAGGTATGACTGACGGATCGTCGAGCCAATCCGCAAATCGACCTTCGATATGTTGAAATACGTCATCCTGGGTTACGAGCCAATTGTAGTGATGACCCACTAGCATTGCCCGTGTCGCGCAAACTTCCGGTCCCTCGCTACGTCCGAGGACGTTGCTCAATGCCACTGTCGCAACAGTTTCGAAATTTGTGCCAAAGATTCCGACAAGTAGGTTCCCGCAGATGAACGCGAACGAGCCTGTAGCCACCCGCTCATCCTCAGTCATGCCTGTAATTCTGGCTCCATCATGTGCGATCAAGGCATCCATCAATGTTGTAATTGCAGCAATGCAGTAGTCAGTCGGATCAGGCTCCCGAGCCATTTCGTGGCCAAGCGTTTGAAACGCCTTTCTGATGATAACCTGCTTTCTTTCGCGACGTACTCCCTGTTGGATATTAGAGAAAATTTGAACAGCTTGGCGCTCTTGTCGCCGCCGAAACCAATTGAGCATTGGAGCTCCCACTTGCTATCAAGCCTACTGCAACTATAACGCGTAACATTCAGGAGTGTTGCCAACAATGCTAGAGCTATCATTTCCCACCGAAGGGTATTTCGCCCATCGCGCAGACTCCCATTTTTTCCACTCCCAACTTCACTTCCGGGTCAATCGCGAAGTTCAAGGAGCCTCGTTTGGTGCGGTCGATCAACCTCAGAAAGTAGAAGCTCATTGTGGTCAGCGTCGTGCCAGCCGCCACCCTTCGTCCGGAACACCTGCGTAGAAGGTGCGACACGGAGATGGACAGCCCCGCCTAATTCAACGTCGGCCGGCTGAACGGGCTGTCGAGCGAGAACGCGGGGATCGCCACGTCGAGCGTGTGGCCGTCGCCGTCGACCATCTGGAAGCTGCCGACCATCAGCCCTTGCGGCGTCTTGAGCGGGCAGCCCGAGCTGTAGGTGAAGCTCTTGCCCGGTTCGAGGACGGGCTGCTCGCCGATCACGCCCGGCCCACGCACCTCCTCGGTACGGCCCGTCGCGTCCGTGATGCGCCAGTGCCGCGTCTTGAGCTGCACCGTGTCCTTGCCGAGATTGGTGATCTCGACCTTGTAGGCCCAGAAGAAATAATTGTCCGACGGCTCGGACTGTTCTTTCAGGTACTCGGGCGTCACGCGCACCCGGATCTGATGTGTAACGGCTTCGTACATGGGGGGTCCAGGAATCCAAGTGTCACGACGGCAGCCCGCGACCGAGCATGCGAATACGCAAGGCCGCCGTCAATACGACGCGTGACATACGACGCGTGGCGGAAGCGCAAAAAATCAGCTGCCCGGAAACGCCGCCTCCATCGCCTCGTCGATATCCTCGGCAAGGTCCTCGAACGCTTCCAAGCCGACCGATACGCGCATCATGCCGTCGCCCACGCCGATTTCCGCCCGCGCCTCGGGCTTCAACCGCTGATGCGTGGTCGTCGCGGGGTGCGTGATGATGCTCTTCGCGTCGCCGAGATTGTTGGAGATCTTGATCACCTGCAGCGCATTCTGGAAGCGGAACGCCGCCGCCTTGTCGCCGTCGAGCACGAATGTCACGACCTGTCCGCCGCCCGTCATCTGCCGCTTGATGATGTCGGCCTGGGGGTGGTCCGGAAGCCCGCAATAAAGCACCTTGGCGATGTGCTTCTTGGTCAGCAAGTGCTTGGCAATCTTCTCCGCCGTCGCGCATTGCGCGGCCACGCGGATCGGCAGTGTCTCCAGGCTCTTCAGCATCACCCACGCATTGAACGGCGACAGCGCCGGCCCGGTCTGCCGCAGCCAGTCGTGATAATGCTTCTTGATAATTTCCTTGCTCGACAGCACGACGCCGCCAAGGCAACGCCCCTGCCCGTCGACATGCTTCGTCGCCGAATACACCACGACATCCGCGCCATGCTCGAGCGGCTTTTGCAGCATCGGCGTCGCGAACACGTTGTCGACGATCACGATTGCGCCAGCCGCGTGCGCGATCTTGGACACCGCCGCGATATCGATGATTTCAAGCGTCGGGTTCGACGGCGTCTCGAAGAAGAACGCCTTGGTGTTGGGCCGCACCGCCTTTTTCCATTCGTCGAGATTGCGGCCGTCGACCAGCGTGAACTCGATGCCGAAGCGCGGGCACAGATCCTCGACGATATAGCGGCACGAGCCGAACATCGCCTTCGCCGCCACGATGTGCTGGCCGGCCGAGAGATAACCGACGATCGACGCCGTCACGGCCGCCATGCCGGTGGCGCACGCGCGCACGTCCTCCGCGCCCTCGAGCAGCCGCATCCGCTCCTCGAACATCGCGACGGTCGGGTTGGAGAAACGGCTGTACTGGAATCCGGGGTCTTCGCCGGTGAAGCGCCGCTCGGCCATCTCGGCGCTGTCGTAGGCATAGCCCTGCGTCAGGAAGATCGCCTCGGACATCTCGCCGAACTGCGAGCGCAGCGTGCCGCCGTGGACGAGTTGGGTGGCGGGCCGCAGCTTGCGCGGGCGCTTGCCCGAAGTCTTGTCCGTCATGTCGTTCTCCTCGTGCGCGAAAACGAGGGTTCGCGCACGGCCTGTCTAGCGGATTGCTTTACGTGGCTGCAAGCCGAGTAGAGGTCGCAGAAGTGATCTGCTGGGCTGCTCGGCTGGCTTCATGAACCCTGGCGGACGCCGGAGCGCCAGCTCAGGTCCTCCATGCGCGCATCCACGCGATCGAGAATCTGGCACTGACCCATGACGGGAATCCGCCGTCCATGCTGAAAGCCCAGGCAAACCGGGTTCGATTCGCACAGGGCCCGGCAGGCATCCGGGTTGGGCTGCCGCGACGTGCTGATCACGCGACCATCCAAGCGAACGTTTTCGTTGAACTCGAACGCCACCGAGCGGGCCGTCGTGGCGGCCTTCTTCTGGATGGGCGGCATAGCGGCTGAAGGCGCGGCCGGCGCCGGAACCGCACCAGCAACCGCAGCCGCCGTCTCGACCGGACGTGCAGCGGCTGGCGTTGTCGAAGCCGCGCCGGCCACGAACGAGAAATCCTGGGTCATTGCCGAATGGTCCCATGGCACCTGCTGGCCCCTCGTCGCGGCCACCGCATCCTTGCGAACCTCGATCAGGAGCGCGGGCAGGTTACGGCCCGGCGCGGGCAGGTGCTTCAAGAGCGCGGCAGCGAACGGCGAATTGCGGCCGTCCCCGTCGAGCGCGACATTGCCCGGCTGGGTCGAGTACGCGATGAACGTGCCCAATCCGGCAGGGGCCGTCGCCAGCCCTCGTCCGACGGCGGTGGACCGCGTCCCCATCGAGCTTGCGAGATTGCGCGCCAGCGGATTGTCGCGGCAGGCATCGAGGATCACGATGCTCGTCTTGCCTTCGCGGTCGATTTCCATCTGCCGTAGCACGAACTCGAGCTTTACTGCCTCGAACTCCAGATCGCGCTCGCGTTGCAGCTTGGCGTCGACCGGCAGAATGTAGTTCTGCAATCCCACTTGCAGGCCGTGGCCCGCATAGAAGAACAGCGCCACGTCGGCCTTCGTGAGCTTGTTCGTGAACGCGCGGAGCGCTTCGTCCAACTTGCTCTTGCCGGCATCGTAGGCCTCGACGACATCGAAGCCTTGCACCTTGAGCGCCGCCGCCATGTCGCGCGCGTCGTTGAGCGGATTGACCAGCCGCGACGTGTTCGCATACGCCCCGTTGCCGACGACCAGCGCGACGCGGGTTTCAGAAACGGCGGGGAACGAGCCGACGGCGAGAGCGATGCAAGCGAGAAGTACCATTCGAAGTCGTTGCATGAAGGCTCCCGGATGAATCCCGTAGGCTGGGTCAAGCTCTTCGCGCGACCCAGCAATCCACGGCACCACGGGAAATACCTACTTCCCCTCCCGCCACCACGCCAGCGTGATGAAGAAGATCAGCGCGGCCAGTGCGAGTATCCCCGTGAACATCGGCGTCAGCTTGATGCCGCGGGTGACGAAGGCTTCGCGGTCCTTCAGGCCCATCCAGCCGGAGCCGGCGAGCACGCGGGCGCCCGACATCATGGTGATGCGTGGCACATCCACGCCGGTGTCGGAGATGCCGCCGAACAAGCCGCCGCCACGGGTCCAGAACACACCGCCGCCAGTGCCTTCGGCGAGCGGTTTCAGCTTCGCGTCCGTGGCCGTGACTTCCGACATCTCGCGCGGGTCCTCGACGCCGGCCAAGGCCACGGCGGTGAGTCGGCCGGCCTCGCTGGCGGTCTGCAGCTTGTAGAGCCCGGGCTCCTTCACATCGATCGTGGAGCGCCACACGCCCGAGCCGGCGTCATCCAGGATCACTTCCGAATTGGTGCCGCCGGGCGCCGACATCGCGATCGGCTTGATCGCCGTTTCCATCGTGCGGCGCTCGATGGTGAGCTTGAGGCCCTTCGCGGAAGCGAGCAGCCGCTCCTCTTCCAGGTCCGGCTCCTTCATCAGCCAGTGCGAGAGGCGGCGCAGCAAGTCGGCGTGCGGGCCCCCGCCATCATGGCCGCGCGCCCACAGCCACGCGTGGTCGGAAGTCAGCAGCGCAACGCGGCCCTTGTCGCGGCGGTCGAGCACCAGCAGCGGCTTGTCGTCCGCGCCCTGCATCACGACCTGGCCGCGCGGGTTCGCCACGTCGACCTGTCGATACCAGCGGCCCCACGCCGGGGTCTCCGACTTGGCGCCGGGCAGGTCGCGCGTGACGGGATGCTTGAGTCCTTGCGGCGTCAACTTCGGCTTGAACGGCTGCTCGTAGACACGGCCTGTCGGCATCGCCGGCAGCACCGGCGCCAGCGGCGTTCGGCTGAGGCTGGTCGGCCCCGCATAGTCGTCGCCGGCCGCAACGAGCAGCGCGCCGCCATGCTCGCGCACGTATTGCGCGATGTTGTCGTAGTACTGCGACAGCAGGATGTTGCGGTGCTGATAGCGGTCGAAAATGATCAGATCGAACTCGCGAATCTTGATCTGGAACAGCTCGCGTGTCGGGAACGCGATCAGCGAGAGCTGATTGATCGGCGTGCCGTCCTGCTTCTCGGGCGGGCGCAGAATGGTGAAGTGGACGAGATCGACCGCGGCGTCGGACTTCAACAGGTTGCGCCACGTCCGCTCGCCCGCGTGCGGCTCGCCGGAGACCAGCAACACGCGCAGGTTTTCGCGCACGCCATCGGCCGAGACGACGGCGCGGTTGTTGGCTTGCGTCAGCTCGCCGGGCACCGCCGGCAACTCGATCTCAAGGATGTTCTGGCCCGCATGCGGGAAGTGCATATCGAGGGCGACCTTACGGTTCAGCTCGGTGCGACGCAGCTCGTCCGGGCGGCCCTCGCGGCGGATGCGCAGCGTGACGACCTCGCCGGCGCGGCTGGTGCGGCCGGTCTCGCGCACCGCCACTTCGACAGTGCGCGATTGCCCGACGATGCCGAACTTCGGCGCACTTATGATCTCGATGCGGCGGTCGAATTCGTCGGGACGCCCGGTAAGCAGCGCGTGAACCGGCGCGTCGAAGCCCAGCCCGGCGGCCGACTTCGGCACATCATGCACCTGCCCGTCAGTCACCATGATGACGCCGGCGAGCCGGTCGGGTGGCGTCGTGGCGAGCGCCTGATTGAGGTCGGCGAACAGGTTGGTGCCGCCGCGCGTATCGTCCGGTCGGGCGACGCGGATCCATTTGACTTCGAGGCCAGGGATTTTCCCGAGCTTGGCTTCGAGATCGCGGCGGATCTCCTCGGACTGCTGCGGCCGTGTCGACAGCGTCTGCGAGGTCGATTCGTCCATCACCACGATGGCGACGTTGCCGAGGTTCTCGCGCTCCTCTTCCTTCAGGGTCGGATTGGCCAGCGCCAGCACGACAAGACCCAGCGCAAGCGCACGAAGAGGCGCACCGGGTGAGCGGCGGAACAGCAGCAGGCCGACAAGCGCAGCCGCCAGCACCACGCCCAGCCAGAACAGGAGTGGCGGCACCATCGGCGCAAAATCGATCGACCAGTTGCTCATTGACGCTCTCTAGATCATTTTCCACCTGATCTGGGTCGCTACCCGTATCCGGCGTGGCGAAAGTAGTTCGCGCACTCGTCGGGTGCAAACGTCTTGATGAGGCGGCCGATCAGCTTCATCAGCGCCTTCACGGTGCGGGCCGCGCCCTTGCGCAGCGC
>CAMDPA010000338.1 GCA_945903565.1 Devosia equisanguinis
GCGAACCTATGAGAAAGGCATCAAGGTCAGCAAAGCCGAGTTGGCGGCGGTCAAGCTTGTCGGCGATGACTTCCATCCCGAATGGAACTATACAATCAGCCCACGTAGACAGGAGAACTCGTAGCGGTTATTCTGCGATCTGTCCTTAGGTGGGGTTGCAGCGGAGTGCGAAGCCGACGCCGTTGCCGGCGATGGAAGCCATCAAGCGGGCCGCGATGTGGCGCTATACGCGATGTGGCTCAATAAGTGAGCGATCCTCCGCGAACACCTCAAAGACGCTGCGTTCCATCGCCTCGTGATGGGCGTGGCCGCGCCCAAGCGCAATGTAGCAATCGACCAGATGGGCGTTGAAACCGTTTAGCGGTTAAAAATCAGGCGCGGCGAAAACAGCCGCTTACGAACGTCCCCGCCTTGTTTGTCGCCCGGCCCAGATTCATAGCCTACCGCCGGCGCGCGGGTCATTGGTTATGCGAGATGGCGACTTATGAGCTGCGCGAAACGCCGGTTCGTCATTGCGACCGCTGCCCATGTATGCCGGCACTTATGTCCGCCCGGCGTCCGGTCTACCGTCCGCTTCGGACGCACCCTGGCCGTGCATGCGTTTCTCAAAGTGGCCCATCTCTGCCGGAAGTCGACGGAGTATTCCATGTCGGCAACCAAAGTTACACCGACCGTAGCCCTACGGTCGAGCGGTAACGATCGGTAATGGCCCACCTCGGATACCCATCGCTCCGGCGCAAACGCCGATCCCAGCCCCTTCCCCCCTACTTCCTAAAAAACGCATCCACCCGCATCCCCGTCAGCAACGGCACCTGGCCTTCGAGGGTGATCGTCACCTCGATCACTTCGACGTCGGTGGCACGGCGGGGGCCGCGCTGGCCGATGCGGGGTGGGGCGAGTGTCGGGGCGATGCGTTCGACAGTGCCCTCGAACTCGCGGCCGGGGTAGCTCTGCGAGCGCACGAACGCCTTCTGCCCGACGCGAACCTTGGCGACGTCGGCCTCGTCGACCTCCGCCTTGACCCGCATGCTGCCGACATCGCCGATCACCACCAGCGGCTGCTCGGGCGAGGGCCCGACGATCTCGCCGAGTTTGGCGTTCTGCTGCAGCACCGTGCCGCCCACCGGCGCGCGAATTCGCGTCTTGTCGAGGATCGCCTCCGCGATCGCCACCTCGGACCGGCCGGCGCTGACCAGCGATTCCGAACGGCTCGGCGACGGCAGACCGGGCTTGGCCTGCGACGCGGCATAGGCGAGGCGCTCGCGCTGCAAACGCTCGTAGGCATCGTCGAGTCGCTTGCGGGCCGCCGTGACGTTCTGCTCCGGGCCGGTGTTCTTGCGGCGCGCGGCCTGCGCAAAATCGAGCTCGAAACGCGCGCCGGTGACGCCACGTTCGGCGGCGTAGACCGCGTCCTCCGCGCGCCGCACGTCGTCGCGGCCAGCCGTCGGTGGCAGCTGGTCGCGCTCTTGCCGGCGGGCGCCGGCTTCGGACTCGGCCGCGGCCATGCGCGCGCGCGCCTCGTCGTCGTCGAGGCGCACGAGCAATTCGCCGTCTTCCACCTTCGCGCCGACACCCGCCAGCACTTCGAGCACTCGCCCCAGGATCGGCGTGCCGATCTTGATCTCGCCGTTGCGCGGCTCGACGCGCCCGGGCGCGGCGGCAATCCACTCGCTGGCGGCCGTGCGCGGCCGGCCCGTTGCCTGAGCCGAGGCCTCCGCGGCCTGGGCAGCCGAGGACGTTCCGCCCTGCGGCGTGGCGGTGTTGAAATACGCGTTGAGCGCATATCCGCCGCCGAGCACGAGCACGCCCGCCGCCGCCAATGTCATCCAGGACTTAGCCATTTTCCTTGTTCCTCGCCCGGTTGCCCGAACCCTTTGGTCTCGCAGATGCTGGTGTTGCTGGTTTTGCTGGTTTCTGAGTGGCGGCATGTTCGCCCGCACCCGCCGTCTTGGCGGATCTCGGCCGCTCGTCGCCGACGATGACGCCGTCTTCGATGGTGATGATTCGGTCCGCGTACGACAGCATACGGTGGTCGTGTGTCACCGCCAGCACCGCGCGCGTGGGATCCTGCGCAACCGTGGACAACAACGCCATGACCGCCTTGCCGTTCTCGGTATCGAGCGCGGCGGTTGGCTCGTCGGCCAGGATCACGCTCGGTGAGCCCGCCAGCGCACGCGCAATTGCAACGCGCTGCTTCTCGCCGCCGCTGAGTTTGGACGGATGCGCCGCGATGCGATGCGTGAGCCCGACTTGCGCGAGCGCCTGCGACGCGACATCGAGCGGCGACACGGAAGCGGCCCGGCGCACGTCCATCGCCAGCAGCACGTTGTCGAGCACGTTCATCGTCGGGAACAGATTGTAGGACTGAAACACGAAGCCGATGTGGCGGCGGCGGATGTCGGCCAGCGCCTCGCCCGACAGTCCGATCGCCGGCTCGCCGGCAACCGTGAGCTCACCTTCGGTCGGCGTCATCAGACAGCCCATGATCGACAGCAACGTGGTCTTGCCGCTGCCGGAAGGGCCCATCAGCAGCGTCAACTCGCCCGGCAGCAGCGACACGTCGATGCCCTTCAGCACCTTGTTCGCAAGGTTGCCGCTGCCGTGGATCTTGACGATCCCGCGCGCTTCCAGAATCGCGGCGCGCGGCTTCGTTTCAGTCGTCATGTCGAACACTCCCGGGCGCGCGCATCATCGGCTGAACACTCCGGCCGGATCGATCCGCGTCACCTTCAAGATCGCCGACATCGCCGCGATCGCGCACATCCCGATCGTCACGAAGAACAAGGCTGCCGCCAGCTCCGGCGTCATCACCACCGTCATCGTCGTATCCTCCGCCGCCCACACCACGATCAGACTGAGCACCATGCCAAGGAGATAGCCCGCGACCGCACTCATCATCGCCTGCATCAGAATGACCTGATGGATGTATCCCGCCGAAGCGCCCAGCGCGCGCAAGGTGGCGAACTCGTTCAAGTGATCCTTGGTGCTCGCGTACAACGTCTGCGCCACGATCACCACGCCGACGATCAGCCCGAGGATCGCGCCCGCAATCAGCGCCGCGCCCGCGCCGGTCTGGAACAACCAGTAATCGAGGCTGCGCTTGCGGAACTCGTGATGCGCCAGCACCTCGGTGTCGGGCAGCCGCGACAACAGCCGCTTGCGCACCTCCTCCAGGTTCTCACCCCCCGCAACCTTGACCAGCGTGTAGGAGGACTGCTCGGGCGCCGCGTCGAGATACGACTGCGCACGGACCAGCGTCGTGAAGATGTACGGCAGCGTCGTGAACGAGCGGATGCCGTGGGTGACAGCGCCGACGCTGACGCGGTTGCCGTTGATCTCGGCGGTCTCGCCCATGCCGCTGATCCCAAGGTCGGCGAAATAGGTCTCGTCGACCGCGACCGCGGCCGGCGCTGCCAAGGCGTTCAAACTGCCCTTGACGATGTTCCAAGGCTTCAGCCCGCCTTGGTTCCAGTCCGAGCCGACAACCAGCACCGCGGTCGAACCGCCACGCGGTTTGCGCCAGTTTGCAAAGCCGACGACCAGATCTTCCGCGGAGGCAACCCCGGCGGTCGAAAGCACCGCATACTTCTCGCGGCCGTTGAGGAAGGCTGGATCGTCGAAACTCTTGGTGCCGAGCGGCGTCACCCACAAGTCGGCCTTCACCTGATCGAGCACCGCCGCGATCGTGCGCTCGGATCCGAGATAGAGCCCGCACTGGACCGCCACGAGCACCACCGAAAACACGATCCCGGTCAGGGTTACCGCGAGGCTGAGCATGTCGTGGAACAGATTGCGAAACGCCAGCTTGGGCGCCATCCAGACGGTCTTCAGCGGCCCCGTCGGCTTCGCTCCACCGTCGTTTGCAGTGCCACCATGTAGATTGGCCGCCGCCACCATCACATCGTTCCTTTTCGACCCCGTCGAATGATCGACTTTGACGTGATTCGGCGCAGGAGAAAGCGGTTCCGCGCTCCCTCCCGCATCGGTTGTGTAAACCTCGTTCACTCCGTGCAGGGAACCGTGATCGTAACGCCGGCGGCCGGGATGAACCGCTTGCACTCGCCGCCGGCCGCCGGCCGAGCCGCCTGGATCGAGCCTGCCTCGAGCGCGGGCGCCGCAAGGCTTGCCGCCGTTGCCGTGGGAACCGCGACCGGCGCCTTGACGACCTGGGCCGGCTTGACCGGCTTGACGGTAACCCGTGCCTGGCGCTGCGCCTGCTTCTGCGCCGTCAGTGCCGCCGCGTCCCGCTTGCGCTCGGCCGCCGCCTGCTGGACCCCGGCCGCCTTTGCCGCCTTTGCCGCCCGTGCCGCCCGTGCCGCCCGTGCGGCCGCCACGACCGCCGCCGCCTCGCGCCGCCGCTCGTGGGCATAGTCCGCCCGCGCCCGCGCCTGCTGCTGCTGCCGGATGTGCTCGGCCCGGTTGAGAATGGAAGAGTCGGCGCCGGAATGCCGGCCGAATACCGGGCTGAACGCCACGCCAAAACCACTGCGGCCCCCCTGGGCATTGGCCGTCGATGCCTGGGAAAAGCTGCCAGCCATCAGAACTACGGTCAGGGCGAGGATGGACTTTCTCATGGCGCGGTCCTTGGCTTGGGGGCGGTTCGCTCTCGCGTCACCCGCCGGCTTGATGTCCCCAACATGCCCGGCAAAAGCCGGTTACGCTGTCACGGACGGAACAAGACATGCAGAGAACGGACCGCGACGGTGGAATTCGCATTCCCGGCGATACGGCGCAGACCAACGCGCCGGAAGCGCACCCTTTGCGGCAGCACCTAGAACTTGACAGCAGTGGCCCATGCGAAACAACTAATGTTTTGTATTATCTATAATAAAGTCATTAAGACACAAGGGCATGCCTTATCTGCATGGACGGTCCGCATAGCGAGCCGGCCCATTCGAATAAAAAGTGGCAAGGACAACCATGGGACCACTGCACGGCACCCGAATCGTCGAGATGGGCGGCATCGGCCCGGGCCCGATGTGCGCGATGCTGCTCGCCGATATGGGCGCCGATGTCGTGCGCATCGAGCGCCCTGGCGGCGACGCGATGGGCCTCAAAACGCCGCCGCGTTTCAATCTCCTGCTACGCGGCCGCCCACGCATCGCGTTGGACCTCAAACGCGCGTCGGACGTTGCCATCGTGCTGGAGTTGATCGAGCGCGCCGACGCGCTGGTCGAGGGATTTAGACCCGGCGCGATGGAGCGGCTGGGTCTTGGCCCCGACGTGTGCCTCCCGCGCAATCCGCGCCTCGTCTACGGTCGGATGACGGGCTGGGGGCAGGACGGCCCGCTGGCTCATACAGCCGGGCACGACCTCGACTATATCGCGCTGACCGGCGCGCTCGCGGCGATCGGCCGGTCCGGCGCACCACCGACACCGCCCCTGAACCTCGTCGGCGACTTCGGGGGCGGTGCACTTTATCTCGCGTTCGGCATCGTCTGCGCGCTCAACGAAGCACGCGGCTCAGGCCGCGGGCAGATCGTCGACGCCGCAATGACCGATGGCGCCGCGTCGCTCATGACGATGTTCTACGGGCTTCATGCGGCGGGCGCACATACGCGCGAGCGCGGCGACAATGCGCTCGATTCCGGCGCGCCTTACTATGACGTCTACCGCTGCGCCGACGGAGCCTGGCTTGCCGTGGCAGCAATCGAAATGCCATTCCGGCTCGAGCTGTTCCGCGTATTGGGATTGGACGAGAGCGAGGCCGTTGCCGCCGACGACAAGGCTCATTGGCCCCGCATCAAGGCGCTGATCGCCGGTCGCATCGCACAACGCACCCGCGATGAGTGGTGCCGCATCCTCGACGCCACCGATGCCTGCACGGCGCCGGTTCTGACACTGGCCGAGGCACCCGATCACCCGCACAACCGCGCGCGCGGCACCTTCATCGAGATCGGCGGCATCATTCAACCGGCACCCGCCCCGCGCTTCAGCCGAAGTGTTCCGCGCACACCGTCACCACCGGCGGTCGAATTGGCAAGGGTTGGTGACGTGCTGGCGGAGTGGGGCGTCCCCCCGGAGCGGATCGCAGCGCTCGTCCAGAACCGAGACGTTGATCCCAAAGCCGCAACACAATGAAGTCCCGATTCAAGAGATCGGCCTACGAAGTGCGATGCATAGGCTCTGATGTCCCTTGTCAAGCGGTGCGGGCGTGGCTTGGCGGCCGTGCCGCGGATGCGGTCGGATAGTGTAGGGCAGGATCGCGCAGAAGGGGAGGCGGAGCCGGAGACGTCGGTTGGCAAGCTCTGATA